>JALYJY010000010.1 GCA_030775045.1 Pseudomonadota bacterium
TCCCAGGCCTCGTTGATCTTCTGGAACCGGGCCTTGGCCGAAGCCTCCGGATTACGGTCGGGATGGTATGTCAGCGCCAGACGACGAAAGGCCTGCTTGAGCTCGGAACCGGATGCGTCAGGAGAAAGCCCGAGGGTCGCGTAATACCCCTTCGGATCCTTCCTGCTGGTGATCTGGCCGTCCGATGCCGGCATGACGCCGCTGTCTCCCTGTTTACCGGTTTATACTATAGATAGCAGACAGCCGGCGGACCAGCCCCTTGACCCGGGGGAACGAACACCCCATCATAAAATCCGGAAACTTCTGAAAAAGGAAACGCCACCATGTCATCGCTGAAAGTCACTGACCAGAGCTTTGCCACAGATGTCCTGAACGCTCCGGGACCGGTCCTGGTGGACTTCTGGGCCGAATGGTGCGGTCCCTGCAAGATGATCGGTCCTTTCCTGGAGGAAATGGCCACCGAGATGAAAGGCCGCGTAACCATCGCCAAGGTCAACATCGATGAAAACCCCGCTACACCCACAAAGTATGGAGTGCGCGGCATTCCCACCATGATCCTGTTCAAGAATGGCCAGGCCGTGGCTACCAAGGTCGGTGCACTGCCCAAAAGCGCCCTGGTGCAGTGGGTTGAATCTGCCCTCTGAAGGTCTGTTTTGAAAATCTTATCCCCTCTGCGACTGGCGTTCATGGGAACGCCAGGCTTTGCCGTTCCTGTCCTTCAGGCTCTTCTGGATGCCGGGCATGAGGTTGCCGCCGTATACACCCAGCCCCCCCGGCCCGCAGGACGCGGCCACCGGATCCAGAAATCTGCCGTACATGAACTGGCCGAGGCCCGGGGCCTGCCCGTGCGCACGCCGCACACCCTGAAGGATCCGGGAGAGCAGGAATTCTTCCGCACCCTGAATCTGGATGCGGCCGTGGTGGTGGCCTATGGCCTGATCCTGCCACGCGCTATCCTGGATACCCCGCGCCTTGGGTGTATCAACATCCATGCGTCCCTGCTGCCCCGGTGGCGGGGAGCAGCACCCATCCAGCGCGCCACCATGGCCGGTGATACGGAAACGGGTATCACCGTCATGCAGATGGATCCCGGCCTGGACACCGGCCCCATGCTGATGGCCCGCAGCATCCCGATTACAGATAAAACCACAGCCCCGGCCCTGCACGACGCCCTGTCCTCGCTGGGAGCGCAGATGATCGTGCCGGCGCTGGAAGGGCTGGCCGCGGGGACCCTGAAAGCCGTCCCCCAGCCGGCAGAGGGCGTGACCCATGCCGCAAAGCTGGAGAAAGAGGAAGGACGGCTGGACTGGACAAAAGACGCGTTGGTCCTTGGCCGCCAGGTGCGGGCGCTGAATCCCTGGCCAAGCACATGGTTCATGATGGGGGATGAACCGGTCCGCGTGCTGGAGGCTGAACCGGTCTCCGGCCCTCCCCCTGCCCCGCCCGGAACCCTTGTGGGACCGGACCTGACCATCGCCTGCAGCACCGGCGCCCTGCGCCTGCTGAAGGTCCAGCGCCCTGGCCGCAAACCCGTGGACGGCCCGGCCTTCCTGAATGGGTGTCATTTGAAGACGGGGGACAGGATCAGGAACTGAGCGCTTCCCTTCCGGAAAATCCAGGGATGAAAATAATAGAGGGTATTATAGTCCCTGACAGGGGTTTACAGCGCAGATTTTCGCGGGAGAAACAGAATGTCCGAAACAGCTGCACAGACAGCATATCCGGTTCTGGGACAGGCTCTGGCGATTTTCAGGAATTCCCGGCCGGGTCCACAGGCCAAAGCCCTGCTGCTTCTGAACTGCCTTGGCACCATTCTTCGACATGTTGACGGAGACAGGGACACTTACAGCGATGAGTCTCTCGCCCCGGTTCCCTCACGAATTTTCCGGCACATGCACCTTGTATTCGCAGAAGCTTTCCGCAAGGATCCCTTCGCTGACCCTCTGGAGATACCTCTTGCTCTGGCGTTCAGAACCTTTTGCCAGACACGGCTCGCAAGCGAGGCACAGCTGGCCATGGCCGATGCTGTTCTCGAACTGTCCGGACAGGCCTCGGACCCCTGGCAGCAGGAACTGGCCGGTGTCTTCCTGAATGGCGTTCTGGATAATACCATCGAGAGGGATGATAAAGATATGGCACTCCGTGCACTGGGGCTCTACAGAGACCTTGCACAGGTGTACCGGAAAAAGTACGGAACCATGAACCGGACCGGAAGCGCATGGGCCCTGTCCGGACATAGCGGACTCTCACAGTACCTCTGGGAACACATCCAGGGAAATCCGGAGGACATCGGCTCCGAACTGGAGGAGCTGATGGAAAAATACAGGGGCGACGAACATGCTGCTGAAATCTCGCAGCAATACCAGGAAGAATACTCCCACGTTATAGCCGCACCGATACTTGTGAAGCTGTTTCAGAAAAGCAGGGATGACTTTGGCCTCGACAGAGCCTCTGCAGTCATTTCTGAACACGTCGTGCAGCAGGTTGTGATGGACACAACGACACGCATTCTGGGCAATATGGACGTTCCGGCAGGGATATCTGCAGAAGAATTCCTGAAAGCCCTTCCCCTGCCTGACACTTCCGGTCAGGCTCCGGCGGCTGGCCCGTCAGCACAGCCCTGATTTTTCTGGATTAACAAAAAACTATGCGGCCTTGACCAGCGCGTGGCGTTTTTTGCCGGCGGAGAGTTTGAGGGTGCCGTCGGCGCTGAGGGCATCGGTACGGATGAGAGCAGCTTCATCTTCTACCACTGCGTCATTGACCCGCGCGCCGCCGCCCTTGATAAGGCGTTTTGCTTCCCCGTTGGACGGGGCCAGACCGGTCAGGCGCAGCAGCTCGTACAGATGAACACCTTTTTCCAGTTTTGCCCGGGGCACATCCACTGTCGGGAGTCCTTCTGCTGAAGCGCCCTCCTCGAACGTCCGGCGGGCTGTTTCCGCCGCTTCTTCCGCTGCGGCGCGACCGTGGCACAGGGTAGTCGCTTCCCGCGCCAGGATCTTTTTGGCCTCGTTGATCTCCACGTCCTTCAGCTTTTCCAGGCGGGCGATCTCGTCCATGGGCAGCCCGGTAAACAGGCGCAGGAAGCGACCCACGTCCGCGTCGTCCACATTGCGCCAGTACTGCCAGTAGCCGTAGGGCGACAGCTGGTCCGCATTCAGCCACACGGCACCGGCGACGCTCTTGCCCATTTTCAGGCCGGCGGCGGTGAGCAGCAGCGGTGTGGTCAGGCCGAACGCCTCGATCGACGTGATGCGGCGCATCAGCTCGACTCCGCTGATGATGTTGCCCCACTGGTCGGACCCGCCCATCTGGAGAACACACTTGTACCGCCGGTTCAGCTCCACAAAGTCATAGCCCTGGAGGATCATGTAGTTGAACTCCAGGAACGTCAGGGGCTGTTCGCGCTCCAGCCGGCTCTTGACGGAATCAAAGGTCAGCATGCGGTTGATGGTAAAGTGCCGACCCACGTCGCGCAGGAACGGCACATACCGCAGTTCATCCAGCCAGTTGGCGTTGTTGACCATCATGGCGTCGGTCGGCCCGTCGCCGAAGGTCAGCACTTTTGCGTACACATCGCGGATGCAGCGGATGTTTTCGGCGATCTGTTCGTCCGTCAGGAATTTGCGCATCTCGTCCTTGCCGGTGGGATCGCCGATGCGCGTGGTGCCGCCGCCGATCAGGACAACGGGCTTCCCCCCCGTCTTCTGCAGCCAGCGCAGCATCATGATGGGGATCATGTGGCCGGCGTGCAGGCTGGTGGCCGTGGCGTCAAAGCCGATATAGCCTGTGACGGGACCTTCCAGAAGGCGCTTGTCCAGGCCCTCCAGATCGGTACCCTGGTGGATGAACCCGCGCTCGTGCAGGGCGTGGAGAAAATCTGATTTAAAGGTGGTCATGGTGTTCGGCAACCTGATCAAAAGAGTATTCCTAACAGGTTTTCCGGCCTTGCGCTATCGCCCATAACCCCGAAAAGCCATTGCCTGCAACCCGGAATTTGTGCATGGATACGCTGTTCCAGCCATAACACATGGGGTAAAAGAGATGTCCGGATCCCTGCCTGTTCTTGCCACGGCTCTTGTCAGCACCGCCATTCTTGGCTGTGCCGCGTCCCGCCCGTCTCCCGAACCTGCAGGCCCCTCTGCAGAAGCTGAATGTTCCAGGGTTGGGAAGGCAGCAGAAAATGGCCGGTTTCCACCTATCCTGCCACTTCCGGTCAAGGGAAATACAGCCAGTCTGGCCGGAGCTCTGGGCAGCATCGTCCAGCCGGCACATCAGGGCGGATACTGGAAGGGTATCATCATGATCTGCCAGGATTCACAGGGCTCCCTCGAACAAAGATGCAATGGAGCCCTGAAGACGCTGAACGGCTCCCTGGCCCAAGACTTCAGGGACACCCAGGGCGCCCTGAACAACCCTCCTTCCAGCCCTGGACGAACATTTTACCCGGGAAACATCGCCAGTCTGGTCCGGACCATGGCAACCGTGGCTGGAGCCGCCGCCGTATGCGAAAATGTTTCCGGCTGGAAGGGAAAGCTTTTGTGGGTGGATACGGAACAGGGAGGACTTGTTCCGTCAGCTCCCGGCGCCACTCCCTGAAAGAAAGCCGGGACATTACCCTGCTGTGCAAAGCCTGCTGATAACAACCTTGGGTTGCGTTACTGATCTATTGTTCCCGTTATAATTTATGGGGTTTAAATATATGTCCAGATCCCTGCCTGTCCTTGCCACGGCCCTTGCCAGCGCCGCTGTCCTTGCCTGCTCCGCATCCCGTGAAGCTGCCGGGAACCATCCCGGAGCTGCAACTTCCACAACGGATCCTGCCGCCCCTGCATTCTCCATCAGGGAGGAATGCCAGCGGGCCTTGCCAACGACACAGATAGGGTCCTTTCCCGCCCACGTATCCTCCGTTTGAGGAATCCACGGATCTGGAACGGGCAATCAACAGGAATATTCAGCTGGCAAATAAAACCGGATATACGAATGGAGTTGTCATGGTCTGTGACGGGGAGCCATCCGACTCCCTGGGACAGAGGTGCAACGGAGCACTGGACACGCTGAATGGCTCCCTGTTCCGGGATTATGCGAGCGTTCTGAACGCTCCCGAACCTTCTTCTGCACGTAAAAATCCTTTCGATCAGCTGACCCGGCAGGGAGAAACCTTCGCGAAGCTGGCCCAGATCCGTGGAATCGTGGCTGGAGCAGCGGCTGTATGCGGAAATTTTCCGGGCTGGAGCGACAGACTTCACTGGGTCAATACTGACCAGGGATATACGCCAGCTCTTCGCTGAAGGATGGCAAGAACCCCCGCCTGCCCGCCTTCGCGAAAAACCCGGGATATCCCGGGTTTTTTGCCTTGGGCGCAATCCTGGTCTAGTATGGACAGATGTCTGACTCTTCCCTGATTACAGCCATCGGCCTGATGAGTGGCACGTCCATGGACGGCATCGACGCCGCCCTGATCCACACCGACGGCCACAGCCGCGTGGAGTCGGGGCCTTTTCTTACGGCGTCCTATACGCCGGAGTTCCGCCAGCGCCTGCGCTTCGTCCTGGGCGAGGGAAAGCCGGAAGACGCCATCCAGGCTGTGGAACAGGAACTCACCGACCTGCATATCCAGATCGTCAACCGGCTTCTGCAGGATAACGGCATTTCTCC
The DNA here is from genome assembly GCA_030775045.1 of Pseudomonadota bacterium. Lineage (NCBI taxonomy): Bacteria > Pseudomonadati > Pseudomonadota > Pseudomonadota bacterium. Next base: position 5,659 of record JALYJY010000010.1, read on the forward strand.
CGCCTCGGTGGACGTGATCGGTTTTCACGGCCACACCATTCACCATGCGCCGGAACGCCGCTTTACCCGCCAGATCGGAGACGGCGACCGGCTGGCCGCGGCCACAGGGATTGACGTGGTGAACGACCTTCGCATTGCCGATGTGAAAGCCGGTGGTCAGGGAGCCCCGCTGGTACCCGTATTCCACCAGGTGATAGCTGCATCTCTGGAAAAGCCTCTGGCCATCCTGAACATCGGCGGCGTGGCCAATAACACATGGCTGGGTGCAGGTGAGGATATTCTGGCCTTTGATACAGGCCCCGGAAACGCCCTGCTGGACGACTGGATGCTGCGGCACACGGGACAGCCGGTGGACCAGGACGGCCAGACAGCCTTGCGCGGCAAGGTGCACCAGGGCCTGATCGACCGGTGGCTGGAACATCCCTATTTCAGCAAAAAGCCGCCCAAATCCCTGGACCGCAACGCCTTTCCCGTCAGCGATCTGGAAGGCCTTTCAGCAGAAGACGGCGCGGCCACGCTGGCGGCCTTTACCGTCGCCACCATAAAAAGGGGTGTGGAGCATATGCCACAGCGCCCCCGCCGCTGGCTGGTCACAGGCGGCGGACGGCTGAACCAGGCCATCATGCAAGGCCTGCGCCAGACCCTGCAAACTCCTGTAGACCCGGTGGAGACTGTGGGCTGGAACGGCGACGCACTGGAAGGCCAGGCCTTCGCCTGTCTGGCCGTGCGTTCCCTGCGCGGCCTGCCCCTCAGCTTTCCTTCCCTGACCGGCGTGCCGGAGCCGATGCGGGGGGGTGTACTATGCCGTGGCCGTCGGTGAGGCAGCAGTGCTGCCTGAAGATGGAGCGTTCGGGACTTCCCTGATCACAAGTTCAGCCATAAGGCCGAATTTTTCCATGCTTTTCCTGAGCGCAGGGACTGCATCCCCTGCAGGGGACTCTTTTCCGGAAAGTATCTGTTCAAGGGAGGGAACAGAAATATCCCATTCGGTCATCGCACCCTGCATGGTGCGGGAGAAAAAATCCCATCCCCTGGCATCTGTAACCATTTTGCCAAAAGCCCCCGGTTTCACAACCATCAGGGTCAGGAACAGCGGGACATATTCCCTGATGGCACCATTTGCTCTTGCACCCATTTCCTGGAGGGCGTCTTCGTAACTGCCTGCAACAATTTTCCCCGCCAGCGACCGGGCTGCTTTTTCCCATGCCGTGTCGACCATGGCCAGAAGGCCGGTTTCTGCTGAAGACATCTGTTTTCCCCCGCTGTTATGGTCAGATCATGGCCGCCACTCTATCAGGATTTCATGAAATCATAAACTTCAGACCCGAATTAACGCCGGGTTAAGAAATCTGCCCTATGCTGTTCTTCTGTCAGGGATATGAGGGAGAACCTGCTGATGGAAACATTCCGCCACCAGGCCATGGAACATGGTACGGGATTCAGGTCCAGCAGCCTGGCCAAAGCTATGGCGATTGCCACGGGTATGGCACTGGCAACAGCAGCGTTTGTCCAGACACGGGACAGGATGCAGGCGGACTCTGCCGCCGAAGCCCGGGCTGAACAGGATGCAACCTTGCAGCTCCTGATAAAAGATGCCAACATGGAGCGCCCCGCTCAGGGTGAGCTGAACACTCGCCCTGATACCAACCCGGTCACCGGAGCCAGGCTGATGCATCAGCCTGTATTCGGCACCCCCCGGGGCTATCGTACATACAATGTGTGGGGAGAAAAATATGCTACTGAAGACGCTCGCGGGAAAAAGCAGCCCCGCGTTGTTGTCTTCCCTTTTCCCGAAGGACCCTCCTGAACCCGGAAAACAGGAACCATCCCTGAGAGAACATATTGACCTTTGGTTCCCGGGTGGCTATTCCTCTGGCTCGTTCTGGTCCGGGATAGCTCAGCGGTAGAGCAATCGGCTGTTAACCGATCGGTCCTCGGTTCGAATCCGAGTCCCGGAGCCATTTCATGATATGGCCTCCCCCATGATGAGTGATCTTGTCCTGCCTGCCCTGGCGCTTCTTTTTCTGGCTTTTGCAGCGGGATACCTGCTGGGCTCTGTCCCCTTTGGCCTGGTCCTGACGCGCCTTGCGGGCTATGGCGATATCCGGAAGATTGGTTCGGGCAGCATCGGCGCCACCAACGTCCTGCGCACCGGGAACCGCACCCTCGCGGCCCTGACCGTGGTTCTGGACGGCGGCAAGGGCGCCGCTGCGGTCCTGCTGGCGCACTGCCTTTTCTCCCCCCCCCTGGTGGCCCTGTTTGCCGGGGCGGGAGCCATGATGGGCCATATCTTCCCCATATGGCTGGGCTTTCGGGGCGGCAAGGGCGTAGCCACAGCGCTGGGCGTCCTGCTGGCCGCCGCGTGGCCTGTGGGGCTGGCCGCCTGTGGTCTGTGGCTGGTCACGGCTATCATTACCCGCATCTCGTCCCTGTCAGGCCTGGTGGCGATGGGCCTGGCCCCCCTGCTGGCTCTGCTTCTGGCAGACCCGCCCACGGCCTGCCTGGCCCTGTTCATCGCCGTCCTGGTTTTTGTCCGGCACAAGGACAACATCCGCCGCCTGGTACGGGGAGAGGAACCCCGCATCAGCCGCAGGCCCACTGCATGATGGTTCCCTTCCGGCGCACTCTCACGGACACGGAACGCCTGGACTGGCTGCGCCTCGCCAGAACGGAAAACGTTGGTCCTGTCACCTTTTTCCGTCTGCTGGAGCGGTTCAGGGACATCGGCCCGGTCCTGGACACCCTGCCTGAAATGGCTCGCCGGGGCGGCGCCGGCAAGGGATCCGCACCGCAGATCCCGGACCGGGCAGCGATCGAGCGGGAGTATAAAGCCCTTGCCGCCTGGGGCGGACAGATGGTGGCCGCCTGCGAGCCCGGCTATCCGGAGCTGCTGGCCGCCATTCCCGATCCCCCTCCCCTTCTGTCCGTTGCAGGCCGGACAGATCTTCTGCACCGGACAGCCATCGGCGTTGTGGGTGCCCGCAACGCCTCCCTCAATGGCCAGCGGTTTGCGGAAAAACTGGCGGCGGAACTGGGGGAAGCCGGAATCACAGTCGTATCCGGCCTTGCACGGGGCATTGATACGGCGGCGCACCGCGGCGCCCTGGAGTCAGGGACCGTGGGCGTGGTGGCCGGCGGCGTCGATGTGGTCTATCCCCCGGAAAACCGCAAACTGTATGACCAGATGCGGGAGAAGGGAGCGGTGGTGGCCGAGCTGGCCTTTGGCGCCGAGCCCCAGGCGCGGCACTTTCCCCGGCGCAACCGGGTCATCTCGGGCCTGTCCCGGGGTATTGTGGTGGTGGAAGCTGCCTTGCACTCCGGATCCCTGATCACCGCACGGCTGGCCACCGAGCAGGGCCGGGACGTATTCGCGGTTCCCGGCTCGCCGCTGGATGCCCGCTGCCGGGGCACCAACGACCTGATCCGGCAGGGCGCCACACTGGTGGAAATCGCCCGGGACGTTCTGGATGCCCTGGGCCCCGGACTGGCACAGCCGGACAGGCGGAACCCCGGCGTGCCAGAGGATGCGGACACCCCCTCCCTGTTCAGCGACGACGACACGGACAGGGCGCGGCAGGACATCCTGCAGCTTCTGGGACCCAGTCCTGTTTCCGTGGACGGTATCGTCAGGGCCAGCGGGATGGCACCGGGACTGGTATCATCCATCCTGCTGGAGCTGGAGCTGGCCGGCAGGCTTCAGAGAATGGCCGGCAGCATGGTCGCCATCATCAGCCCCCCTCCATAACCCTGACTGCGGCGGACGTCTGCTGCGTCGTTGTGGTCCTCAAATCCTCATGTACGTCCCTGTACACTCCGGTTTTGCGGTCCTCTCTCCTCGCATTTGCCTCGCCGCAGCGGGTTCTGGAGGAGGGCTATTGCGTAACGGGTCGTACGGCCCGTGCCTGGCGCAGGGCCCCGAGCACAGAAGTGTCCACCTGGCCGGTCTGCGGCATACTGTGGCTGGCCTGGAAGTCCCTGATCGCCGCGGTTGTGCGGAATCCCGCCTTTCCGTCTACTGCACCGATGTAATACCCCAGACGGACCAGAAGGACCTGGGTCTCCAGCACCTCGGGCCGCAGGTCCTTTCTGCCGTAATACGGGTTGGGCGCCATGGTGCGCAGTTTTGCCACCAGATTTCCTGAAACGCATCCGTCCTGCTCCAGACCGGCACTTTTCTGATAGGCGCGGATGGCCTCGCGCGTTTTTGGAGTCAGCATGCCGTCATATCCGCCCGGGTCCTGGCCGGTAATGGCCAGAAGCTGCTGGGTTGTGGCAATGACCGGTGAGAAAGTGGACGTCGCATCGCACAGGGTGGGAATGCTCTCCACAGGTCCGATCCAGGGATCGGGCAGCGGCACGGCCTGGGGTGTTTCAGGAGCAGCCCGGGGCGCAGCACGCCTGGACGGTGGGATGTACTCCCAGAACGCCTCAGCCGCCAAGGGCAGCACGCACAGGATGACCGCAAGAAGGATACCGGAAGTCCGTTTCATGATTTGCACCCGGCAGCAGGCAAAAAGACTGTCTGACCGATAGCAGGTTCCGGGGCCTCCGTCACGGGGGTATGTGCTCAGGTCTTTTTCCCTGATCTGGTCCCCGCCAGCGCCGCGATGATGCCGTGGAAGGTGCGTACTTCCTGTTCCGTGGGTTCCATACGCAGCAGGGCGTTGCGGATGTTGCGCACCATGCCGGGACGCTTTTCCGGCGTGGAGAAAAACTCCGCCGCATCCAGTGCTGATTCCAGATGCTCGAACAGGTTGACCATGTGGTCCCGGGTCGCCAGCGGCGAGGACCCGGAGCGGAACACACTGCCCGGCGTGGAATCTCCCGCCTGGAACCATTCGTACCCGATCAGAAGGACCGCCTGGGCCAGGTTCAGCGATGTGAACCCGGGATTGAGCGGAACGGTCAGGGTCCTGTCCGCCAGCGCCAGGTCGTCATTGTGCAGGCCCGTGCGCTCGGGCCCAAACAGCACGCCGCAAGCTTTCTCCTCCCCTGCCAGACGGCGCATGTCCGCCGCAGCGGCGCGGGGAGTCATGACGGTCCGGGCCATATCGCGGGTGCGGGCCGTGGTGGCCCACATGTGGGTCAGATCCGCCACAGCTTCCGCCGTTGTGGAAAAAATGCGCACTGCCTCCAGAACCGCTGTGGCTCCTGCTGCTGCGGATTCAGCCTTCGGGTTGGGCCAGCCGTCCCGGGGCCGCACCAGGCGCAGGTCCGTCAGCCCGCAGTTCAGCATGGCGCGAGCCGTCGTGCCGATGTTTTCGCCCAGCTGGGGCTCGACCAGGATGATGGCGGGTCCTGCGGAAATACTGTTCTGTGTCATTGCGAAAGCCTGTCCTGGACAACCAGTTTCACCTGCTGCCCGGGCTGCAGCGTCATGCCGGGTTCGAGGTCGTTGAGGGTGCGGAAATACTCCTCGGGATATTCGTCCACAGCCATGTATCGCGACAGGCTGGTGATGGTGTCCACAGGCATGAAGAGCGTGAACTGGGGACGTTCCGTGGCAGCGTTGTACGACCACGCGGAGACAAGGATCGCCCCCGACAGCAGCAGAGCTCCCCCGACCATATATCCTGCAGGCATGGCAATCCACTATCCCCGTTGAATTCTGAAACGGCGACCCTATCCAAAAAAACTTCATGATTCCAGAGAAAGCGCCTTGAAGACCAGACCAGAACAGACAGACTTCATTAAGCCAGACGTAACAGCATCGTGAAATATTCAGCCGGAAAATGTTTTTTCGGCTACTTGATTCTCTTGCCCGCATGAAGTATCAGATAGCCCGTTCACGCAAGTTCAGCCTGGCCCTGCAGAAAATCCGGAAATGTCAAAATCACCTTTTGTTCCTGTCTGTTTCTTTTTTCTCGCTGTTGCAGGCTTTCCGTTTGCGGCACAGGCCGGGAAAGAAGATCCCGCTCTTCTGGGTCTGGGCACCGGTCTTGCAGATGCGTTGCAGTGGGCCAAGGACGACAATGATGCAGAACCGGCTGCCGAATTCCGCGTGGAATACCGGGCAGAGCCTTTCGTGTGGGAGATCCGTCCCTGGGTCGGGGCACAGATTGACACCAACGGCGCCCTGTACGGGGCAGGGGGCATTCTCCTCGATATCGACGTCCTGCATCCTGTTGTTATCACGCCCAGCTTTGGCATAGGGCTGTACCATGACGGCGGCGGCCGGGATCTGGACAATACACTGGAATTCAGAAGCCAGCTTGAACTGGCCTATGAATTTGAAGGGGGCTCCCGTCTTGGCGTTGCTGTCAGCCACATTTCCAATGCCGGTCTGGGGGACAGGAATCCGGGAACAGAAAGCGCCGTGGTGTACTATCACCTGCCTGTCGGGTCTCTTTTCTGACTGAAATTCCTGTACCTTCCGGACAGGGAAGCTGATATACACTGCGCCGGGAGGTCGGCGCGGGCGAAGCCCTCGCCAACCCGGTCAGGTCCGGAAGGAAGCAACCGTAACGAGCCGGCTTCGGGTCGCTGTCCGGCCTCCCACCCTGTCCACAGCCCAGGGCCCTGTTCCATGCGTGAAATTGTCCTTGATACTGAAACCACTGGCCTGGATCCGCTCAACGGCGACCGGATCATCGAGATCGGTTGCGTTGAACTGCGCAACTATGTCCCTACAGGGCGCACATTCCAGCGCTATGTGAACCCCGAACGCGACGTCCATCCGGACGCAACAGCTATCAGCGGCCTGACCTGGGAAAAACTGAAGCACTATTCCGTCTTTGGCGGAGTCGCCGGCGAGCTTCTGGATTTTATCGAAGCTGCCCCGCTGGTCATCCACAATGCAAAGTTCGATATTGGCTTTCTGAACGCCGAGCTGGGCCGTCTTGGCCTGCCTTCCATCGCACTGGATCGGGCCACCGACACGGTCCAGCTGGCCCGCCGCATGTTTCCGGGAGCGCCGGCCAGCCTGGACGCCCTGTGCAAACGCTTTGGCGTCGACAACTCGAGCCGCACGTTCCATGGCGCCCTTCTGGACTGCCAGCTTCTGGCCGAATGCTATCTGGAGCTGCGCGGCGGACGGCAGACCAGCCTGATGGGCGAGACCATGACGGCAGCACAGTCTGCTACCGTGGTTGCCGAGCGTGCTTTCCGGGCCGCGCGGCCCCATGCCCCCACACCGGAAGAGGCAGAAGCCCACGAAAACCTGCTGGCCCAGATCAAGAATGCCATGTGGAAAGACGACAAGGAAAAAGAAAAGAAGTCAGCGTAATCACTATCTCTTTTTCGCCGCTGCCAGATTGTCCGGTCCGAAATCATGCGGCAGCAGAACCGCCAGCGTGTGCTCCACAACCTCTTTTCCCGCACAGGCCAGGACGGTCAGACGCGCCGGCGTGATGCAGTGTTCCCGCAGGATCTGACGGTCCGGCCCTGTAGGCATGACAATACCGTCTGCCAACCCGGGATAGGGGCCATAAAAAGCTGTAACGATTTTCGCTTCAGATCCCAGCTCCGCAACCATGGCCCCCAGCGCATTCTGTGTGGCGCTGCACCCGGCCCAGGCTGCATCCTCGCGCGTCACCCCATAAAAGATTTCGCCGGTTTCGGTCCGGACAGCCATGGCCACAGGAGCTTTTGAATATGGAACATACGCCCGGGACTGGATCAGCCGCAGGGTTTCGAAGACAGACCGCTCGGCCGGAATCATGAGCCTGCGCGGGCCATGATCCACCTGACTGTACGGGCCGCTGCGGGCCGGCAGCAGGTCGCCCAGACGATGCACACCCAGAACCCTGCTTCCGCCTGCCACCATGAACACAGGCGTGTCCGGCCCTGCATGGACAGACAGAAACTCGCGACAGTTGCCACAGGGGGTACAGGCCATATCCATGGCCAGATCTCCGCCAGCAACGGCCACAGCCACCACCTCCTGCGGACCGGCCGACCCGATCATGCTGGCCATGGCCCCCTGCTCCGCGTGCTGCCCCTTGCACAGGGCCTCCAGCATGGTTGTTTCCCAGTTGGCGCCCGTGAAAATGCGTCCATCCGCGGTCAGGACAGCCGCCCCTACAGGAAAATGCGAATAACGGGGATCCGCGCGCCCGTGGGCGTCAATGGCGGCCTGAAACAGGGCTGCTTTATGTTTCTCGATCAGCGGTGACACAACCTGTACGCCTGCCTGCATGATGGTTGGGGCGCCAGGATTCGAACCTGGGCATGGCGGAATCAAAATCCGCTGCCTTACCGCTTGGCTACGCCCCAGTAACGGGAAGCGCAGACCATATATCTCCAAAACCGGCCGGTGACAAGACAGGAACCTAATCCATGCGTGCAAGCTCGATTGCCGGACACCGGTCCATGACTACACGAAGACCGGCGGCTTCGGCTTTTTTTGCAGCCTCATCGTTGCGTACACCCAGCTGCATCCATACAACCTTTGCACCGGCGGCAATGGCCTCGTCCACCACACCGGCCGCTGCTTCGGAATTGCGGAACACATCCACCATGTCCACGGGACGCCCGATGTCCTTCAGGCTGGCCACCACTGTCTTTCCGTGGATGGTCGAGCCGGCAGCTGTGGGGTTGACCGGAATCACCTCATACCCGTTGGTGATCAGGGTCTTCATGACCCCAAAACTGGGCCGGTCCGGCTTCGGGCTGGCGCCCACCACGGCGATGGTTTTCACGGTGCCCAGAATATCGCGGATATAGGCATCGGGATAGAAATCGTGGTCCATGAAAAACCTCCGGAAAAATGTCTGCTCCCGGATCCTAACACGGACGGAGGCGTTCCGTTCCACTTCCGGCACATGGATTACGGTATTATAATACCGTGCCAAAAACGCCAGGATCTGCGCCCTTTTTTCTTGACAGGACGTACAGGTACTTATAGAAGGTGCCCCGTTACCAGACAGAAACAGGAATACCCATGCAGACCAAAAGCCTGAAACCCGCCGAGGTCACCAGGAAATGGTATATTGTGGACGCCGAGGGCATTGTCCTTGGCCGTCTTGCAGCCATACTGGCCAAAATCCTGCGCGGCAAGCACAAGCCCGCCTTCACACCCCATATCGACTGTGGCGACAGCATCATCGTCATCAACGCTGAAAAGGTTGCCCTGACCGGCAACAAGCGCGATGATGATATCTTTTACTGGCACACGGGCTATCCTGGCGGGATCAAGGAGCGCAGCAAGGGCCAGATCCTGGACGGCCGCTTTCCCGGCCGCGTCATCACCAAGGCCGTTGAGCGCATGATGCCAAAGGGTTCCCTGGGACGTCACCAGATGGTCAACCTGAAGGTCTATGCAGGCGCTGCCCATCCCCATGCGGCCCAGCAGCCCGAGGTTCTGGATGTGGGCGCCCTCAACCGCAAGAACAAAAGGAGCGCCTGATGGCTCGCAAGACAAAACCCCTGTCAGAGCTGAAATCGGTCACGGAGGTTCCATCCCCGAAAAAGGCTCCAGCCTCCTCCCGCGCTGCGGCTTCCGAACCTGCTGACCTGGGCCCGCCGAAAGCGGACAAGCTTGGCCGTTTCCGGGCCACCGGCCGGCGCAAGGAAGCTGTCGCCAGCGCCTGGATCTGGCGCAGCAAGGGCAAGAGCGGCGGCAAGATCACCATCAATGGCAAGCCCATCGAGGAGTATATTCCCCGCCCCGTCCTGCGCATGATGATCAACCAGCCCTTTGCTGTCACCGACCGCATGGGCCAGCTGGACGTCATGTGCACCGTCAAGGGCGGCGGTCTGTCCGGCCAGGCTGGCGCCATTCGTCACGCCGTGTCCAGGGCCCTCACATACTTCGAGCCGGAACTGCGCCCCGCCCTCAAGGCCGCCGGGTTCCTGACCCGCGACAGCCGCGTTGTCGAGCGCAAGAAGTACGGCCGGGCCAAGGCCCGCCGTCGCTTCCAGTTCTCGAAGCGCTGACGGCTGTTCTGTTTTATGGAAAGGGGCGTCCTGTGCGGGCGCCCTTTTTCATTGCGGAATGCTGCTTTCCCGCAGTCCATGGTCCAGCTATAGTGCGCCCCGATCCACAAGACGGACGTCCCATGACCACAGCCCCTTCCCGCTCTCTGGCCCGCTATCTGGTCTGCCCGCCCGATTTCTACCAGGTGTCCTATGCCATCAATCCCTGGATGAAGCCGCAGGTATGGCAGGCCGAGACGGACTACTGGACCCGGAGATCCCGGGACCAGTGGCAGAGGCTGACAGATCTCATGAAAAGCCTGGGCTGGATCCTGGAAACCATTGCGCCGCAACCGGACCTGCCCGACATGGTGTTCTCCGCCAACCATGCCGTGGTCATCGGGAAAAAGGCACTGGTGGCCCGCTTTGCCAAAGCCCAGCGGGAAGGCGAGACCCCTTGGGCGCAGCAGTGGTTCCAGAGCCACGGGTTCGAGACAAAAATCTGTCCCGTGATGTTCGAGGGAGCGGGAGATGCGCTCTACGATGCCAGCCTGGACGTTGTGTTCATGGGATACGGTTTTCGCAGCATTCCGGAGGCCGCCGGCGAGATCAGCAGCTTTTTCGGCAAAAAGGTTGTGCCGCTCCAGCTGCGCGATCCCCGGTTCTATCATCTGGATACCTGTTACTGTCCCATCGACGGGGGCAAGGCCATCTTCACGCCGCTGGCCTTCACGGACGAGGCCCAGGCGACCCTGCGCCGGCAGTACGGGGACAGGCTGATTGAAATTCCGGAAGAAGACGCCCTGCAGTTCGCCTGCAACGCGATCAACGCCGGCAGGGATATCGTTGTACCAAAGATCAGCGCGCGGACACAGATCCTGCTGCAGGACAACGGCCTGATCCCCCACATGGTTGAGCTGGACAGCTTTATCCTGGCCGGGGGGGCCAGCAAGTGCCTCACCCTGCGGCTGGATGTGGGATCAGGCATTCCCTGAGGACCTGTTCAGTCTTTCTTAATAATTTCCCTGTTATAAATCTGCAAAAGAAATTGTAAATGGATAGCCTATGACCTCGAAACCTGATCTTTCAGAATTTGAAGAAGTATTCCGCTCAGGGATTGGATATAATGGATACAGTGAAGGCAGTATTCTGACACAGGAAGATCTTGATGGTCTGAATACCTATACTCTTGCACAAAAAATGGCTGGAGCCTATCATGAATCTTCCGGTGTTTGCCTGAAGCTTGCCAGAGCTTTCCAGGAAGGCATTGACCGTGATCCTGATCCTGCACAAATTGATTATCCGGCCTATGAAAAAAGCACATAGAATACCGGAAAACCCGGTTTCTGTTTTCTGTCCGCCTCACCGCCTCTCCCTGAAAAAATCGCGCAACAGCGTGGCAGCGGCGGTTTCGTCCATGCCGCCATACACTTCCGGCCGGTGGTGGCAGGTGGGCTGGCTGAAAAAGCGCGGGCCGTGGTCGACCGCCCCGCCCTTGGGATCCGGAGCGCCAAAATACAGGCGGCGGATGCGGGCCATGCTGATGGCTGCCGCGCACATGGCACAGGGCTCCAGCGTCACATACAGATCACATTCCGGAATACGTGGCGTTCCCAGAACCCGGCAGGCCTCGCGGATCGCGAGAAGCTCTGCGTGGGCGGATGGATCCTTCAGTTCCTCCGTCCTGTTGCCCGTGGCCACCAGAACGTGGCCTGTGGCTGAATCCACGACCACAGCTCCCACAGGTACCTCGCCCCGCAGGGCTGCGGCGCGAGCCTGCTCCAGGGCCAGATCCATGAAAGAAGGGGACATGGGGTGATTCCGGTTGTGACAGGGGCTGTAACCGCTATACTCCCGCCTCTTTGTGTCCAGCAAGCAGGATCATCACAGTGTCACAGCCCCCTTTCGACGTGGTCGGTATCGGAAACGCCATTGTTGACGTCATCAGCAGCACCACCGACCGCTTTCTGACAGACCAAGGCCTTCACCGCGGAGCCATGACCCTGATCAATGCTGCACGGGCGGAAGAGCTTTACCGGCTCATGGGCCCTGGCACGGAAGCCTCGGGCGGATCAGTGGCCAATACCATGGCCGGGATTGCGTCTCTGGGCGGCAGCGGCGCCTATATCGGCAAGGTGGCGGATGACCAGCTGGGCACCATTTTCCGTCACGATATGCGATCGGTGGGGGTGCGGTTCGACAGTCCGGCCAGCACCACCGGCTCGCCCACGGCACGCTGCCTGATCCTGGTCACGCCGGACGGCCAGCGGACCATGAACACTTATCTGGGGGCCTGCATCGAGCTGTCCCCGGAAGACGTCGACCCGACCCTGATCCGGGCGGCAAAAGTGACGTATCTGGAAGGCTATCTGTGGGATCCGCCGCCGGCCAAACAGGCTTTCCTGAAAGCCGCACAGATTGCCCACGAGGCCAGTCGGAAGGTCTCGCTGACCCTGTCGGATCCCTTCTGCGTGGACCGTCACAGGGCCGGGTTCCAGGATCTGGTCCGCAACCACGTGGACATCCTGTTCGCCAACGAGTCGGAAATCCTGTCCCTGTACCAGTCCAACACGCTGGACGAAGCTATGGCGGCCGTACGCAGCCACTGCGAGGTGGCTGTCATTACGCGCAGCGAAAAAGGCTCCCTGATCCTGTCGGGCGGGGAGACGCATACCGTTCCTGCAGCGCCTGTGCAGAACGTGGTGGACACCACCGGAGCCGGCGACCTGTACGCCGCCGGATTCCTGTATGGCTGGACAAAAGGCATGCCCCTGCCCGCCTGTGGCCGGATTGCCTCCGTCGCCGCGGCGGAAGTCATCGGCCACTATGGCCCCCGCCCCGCTGTCCGGCTGGCGGATCTGCTGGGACACACCCCGGCGTAACGTTACTTTACGAAGGGCGCCAGGTAGACCTGTACAGCCTGGGTCAGTTTTTCGTCCAGGTCCTGCATCATCTTTTTGACCATCTCATACTGGATGGATTCCCTCTGCGCCGGACTGGCGTCTTCAGGAACGGACACCGTGCGCTGGACCGTGGCGTCGGCCGCACCGCTCATCTTTCGCTCGTCCGATTTTCCGATCACCTCAACGGTGATTTTCCCCTCGTACTGTTCGGTATGGTCTTTTGTGAAAAATCCCTTGATGCCCGCTGTTTTCTGCAGGGGCACAGACCGGATTCCCGCTTCCTTCACGATCACATGGACATTGCCATCCCGGCCCGTGGCTTTCAGGCGGTCATTGGCCCACTGGCGCACAGCGGCAACGGGAGAAACGGGAAAACTGTCCTGCACCCAGGCCCCCTGCCCCGCCGGTTCATATTCGCTGGTGATTCTCACCTCGGCCACGTCCAGGGATACAGAGGGTTTGTCCGCAAAGCTCATGGTGCGCGCGGCCTTTGCCGCGGGCTGCGGCCCCGCACAGGCGGCCAGGGACAGAAGCAGGGCAGACACAAGAACAGTAGAACGGAAAAGGTGCATGGGACCTCCTGTTGCATGCGGAAAGCGGACGCGCTAGTTATGCAGGATACAATACATTTCAGGACAGTACAGCCATGATGGAACTTCTGACCGATCCCCACGCCTGGGCCAGCCTTCTGACCCTCAGCGCACTGGAAATCGTCCTCGGGATCGACAACATCATCTTCATCTCGGTCATGGCGGCCCGCCTGCCGGTGCACCGGCAGGCCTCCGCCCGCCGCTGGGGCCTGATCATGGCCTTGGCCACCCGGCTGGCCCTTCTGGCCTCCATCGCGTGGATTGTCACCCTCACCCGCCCGCTGTTCACCGTCATGGAATTCGACATATCGGCCCGCGATCTTGTCCTGGCCGTGGGGGGTCTGTTCCTGATCGCCAAGGGCACCATGGAAATCCACCATTCGCTGGAAGGCGGGCAAGACAACGGGCGTGAAGGGCGCGGCTCCGGCTTTGTCAGCGTGATCATCCAGATCATGATTCTGGACATCGTCTTTTCGCTGGACAGCGTTATCACCGCCGTGGGCATGGCGCAGGAGCTGGCCATCATGGTCACCGCTGTCCTCATTGCCGTGGGCGTCATGCTGTTCGCATCCGGCCCCGTCAGCAATTTCGTCAATCGCCACCCCACGGTCAAGATGCTGGCCCTCAGCTTCCTGCTGCTGGTCGGCTTTGCCCTGGTGGCGGACGGCATGCACTTCCACATTCCCAAGGGCTACCTGTACTTTGCCATCGCCTTCTCGGTCCTGGTGGAGTCCCTGAATCTGGTGGCCGCCGGAAAAAAGAAGCGCAAGGTGGCTGTGCTGAACCCCGCGCCACCGCCGGAAAAGGCCTGACGGGAGAAACGCCATGCCCTTCGTGGTGACCGAAGCCTGCATCAAATGCAAATACACCGACTGTGTGGAGGTGTGCCCCGTGGACTGTTTCTATGAGGGCGAGAACATGCTGGCCATCCATCCGGATGAATGCATTGACTGTGGCGTGTGCGAGCCGGAATGCCCGGCCGAGGCTATCATTCCTGACTCCCATCCGGATGCGGAGAAATGGCTGGGCCTGAACCGGGGGTATTCGGCGCAGTGGCCCAACATCAACCGCAAGAAGGATCCGCCCGCTGACGCTGATGCGTGGAAAGGCCAGCCGGACAAGTTCGCCACACAGTTCAGCCCGAAGCCCGGTCCCGGAAACAAATAACTTTCGGAGAAAATTCCATGTCTCTCGTTGCCAAACGCCTGTCCGGCGTCAAACCCTCCCCCACCTTTGCCATCGGAACAAGGGCCAAGGAACTGGCCAAAACCCGAAGCGTCATCGCCCTGAGCCTGGGAGAGCCGGATTTCAACACGCCGGAGCATATCCGCGAGGCCGCCACGAAAGCCATGAATGCGGGGCAGACCAAATACACAGCGGTCGAGGGCACGCCTGAGCTGCGCCAAGCCATCTGCGACAAATTCCGGCGGGAAAACGGCCTGACCTACACCCCCGACCAGATTATCGTCAGCACCGGCGGCAAACAGGTGCTCTACAACGCCCTGATGGCCACCGTGAACCCGGGGGACGAGGTGATCATCCCGGCCCCCTACTGGGTGTCCTATCCCGACATGGTGGAGCTGGCCGAAGGAAAGCCGGTCATCGTTCCCTGCAGCGCAGAAAACGGCTTCAAGCCCACAGCAGCCGATCTGGAAAAGGCCATCACGCCAAAGACAAAATGGGTGATTCTCAACTCCCCCTCCAATCCAACCGGCGCGGCCTTTACCCGGACCGAGCTGAAAGCCCTCACCGACGTTCTGGTCCGTCACCCGCACGTATGGGTCATGACGGACGACATCTATGAGCACCTGGTCTACGACGGCTTTGAGTTTGTGACCCCCGCCCAGGTGGAGCCGGCCCTGTATAACCGCACCCTGACCGTCAACGGCGTCTCCAAGGCGTTTTCCATGACTGGCTGGCGCATCGGCTATGCGGGCGGGCCGAAAGAACTGATCAAGGCCATGACCATGCTGCAGGGCCACTCCACCAGCAACCCCTGCTCGATCAGCCAGGCAGCAGCCCTGGCGGCCCTCACCGGCCCCATGGACTTCCTCGACGGCTGGCGCAAATCCTTTACCGAACGTCGCGACCTGGTCATCTCCATGCTCAACCAGGCGAAAGGCATCCAGTGCCCCCGGCCGGAAGGGGCGTTCTATGTCTATCCGTCCTGTGCGGGCCTCATTGGCAAGCGCACACCCCAGGGCAAGGTCCTGGAAACGGACGCGGACGTGGTGACATACTTCCTGGAGGCCGAGGGTGTGGCCGCCGTGCATGGCAGCGCCTTTGGCCTGGGGCCCTTCTTCCGCATTTCCTATGCCATGGCAAAGGCCGACCTGGAAGAGGCCTGCCGGCGGATCCAGCGGGCCTGCGCCGCGGTGGAGTAAGGGTTTCAGGCTTTTTACTTTCAGGGCTGTGGTTTATCCTGGACAGCCAGTAACAGCTGTACACGATGGCGTTCATGACCGGTACTCCACCTGACATTCTCCATACCCTCAACACATGGGCTGATCCTGACACTCCAGCCAGCGCGGCAGAGGATAAAGACCGGCTCAGACTGTACTGGACTCTGGTCCAGACCCGGCGCTTTCCCCTGCCCTCGCCGCAGGAGATCAGGGCGCTTGAAGGCTTCCGCCGGAAAAACATGCCCGGCGACCACAAAGCCCTGGCAGCCAGCACAGACATGGCAAAGGGTCTTCTGGCTGACAATGCACGCTTTGCCAGCTTTACCCTGGATGTCCGGCTCACAGTTGCGGCAGAAATGCAGGAACTGGAAAACATTCATCAGGAACAGAAAGACAGAAGCAGGGACACCGGATACCTTCCGGCCGTGCTCCACGAAAAACTGGGCACTGTCAATGAAGATTCCCCACCGCAGGCTGTCGCAGGTGTCGCGCAGTGGATCCTGTCGAAACCGCATAAGGATTTCAGGGCCAACAGGGTTTTGTATCTCCGATACCTCACAGACAGGGCGCGTATGGACGACGCTACGACAGTCCAGGCCCTGGCAGGTGCATTTGCAGGCCGTCTGCATTTCCTGGCATCACAGGACCAGACTGACGCCATCATCCGGGACATAGCCAATACCGTTGCAGCAACACGGTACGACCCATATGAAAGTACCAGTGACCTGGCTCTCGAAACCTTTCAGGCCCTGCAGGTCAAACGTGGTAATGAAGCCGTATCCCGGTGCCTGGGAATTTTCTGCAGTTACACCCTGGACAGGAGCGATTACAGGCTGCTGTCCTGGATGGATCAGGCCCTGGAGGGCCGTTCCGAGTTCCGGGCCATTTTCCGCCGCTGTCTCAGCCAGGACCTGCAGGACGTGGCGGGACGGACTTCAGCGCAGTGCCCGCCCCTCTGGGCAAGGCATTTCTGGAATCATGTCCATGAAATGAACCTGTATCCGGCCTTCCGTCCCCTTCTGGCCGGTATCCTGAAACCGGAATTCGTAAAGCCCGCACTGGAACAGGTCAACGTGCACAAGGAACTGATGAATACCATGAAGATCCTGTGCGGTCTGGATATCCTGTGCGCCGCAGAAACAGAAACTGGTGGAAAAAACAGGACACCCCTGTTTCCTGAAGCCAGGAACGCTGTTGTCAGGGCGCTCGAAGGCGTTTTCGAATGGACGCAGAAACCTGATTCCAACGCTGACGGCATTCTGGTTCTGCCTGCCCTGAAACAGATTGCATATCGTCATGGCCTCGGGAATATTTTTGAAGGTACCCTGGACAGCCTGCGCAGGCAGGCAGCCCTGAGCCGCAGGGTTCTGCCCCCCACCAGCAGCGCAATCCCCTGATATCCGGCGGAGCATGGACGGCGGGGAAAGGCTGGTCTATAAATCCCGGACACTGTGACCGGATCCGGGAGCCTGAACCTATGACGAAACGGGGAAAAGTCCTTCTTGCTGTACTTGTCATTGTGGCCGCAGCCGTCAATGCCGTGGCCATTATCAATTACGACAAACCCTGGTCTTTCTGGCACCAGCACTGGTCCATCTTTTCCAGCGTCATGCAGGGAAAAGAGGCACAGATTCCGGAAACCGGATTCAATCGCCTCCTGGTCCAGCAGACCCAGCGCCTGCTGTGCAAGGCCGAACTGATGGACCAGGTGGATTCCGGAGACAGGGCCATGATCCAGGCCGTGACCGACTATTGCACGTGCGAGGCTGACGCCCTGATGTCCATATTCTCCTGGGAAAAGATCCAGAGCCTGGAGTATGACCAGATCCTGCAGAAAGAACTCCGCGAAAGGGTCCGGACCACATGCGCCCTGCCGGAAGGCCTGGAATTCCCGACCGAAACCGGGGATGATACAGGCCCCGTGGAAACGCCCCCGCACCATGAACAGGACGGACACGATGAGCCAGAACACCTTTGACATTGTTATCATCGGCGGCGGGCCGGGAGGCTATGTAGCCGCCATCCGTGCGGCGCAGCTGGGCATGAGCGTTGCGGTGGTGGAGCGCGAACACATGGGCGGCATCTGCCTCAACTGGGGCTGTATCCCCACCAAGGCGCTTCTGCGCTCGGCCGAGGTATCGCACATCCTGCACAACCTGTCCGCCTATGGTTTTTCCGCCAGGGACATTTCCTTTGACATCAAAAAGATCGTGGAACGGTCGCGTGGCGTGGCAAAACAGTTGTCAGGCGGCATTCGCGGTCTCATGAAAAAGAACAAGGTCACCGTGTTCGACGGCGCCGGCAAACTGGATGGCAAGGGCCGCGTGTCGGTCACCGACAAAGACAAAAAGCCCGTGGCCACGCTGCAGGCCAGACACATCATCATTGCCACCGGCGCCCGCGCGCGGGTTCTTCCCGGACTGGAGCCTGACGGCAAACTGGTCTGGACCTACAAGGAAGCCATGGTACCAGCGGAGATGCCCAAATCCCTGCTGGTCATCGGCTCAGGCGCGATCGGGATCGAGTTCGCCAGCTTCTACCTCCAGCTGGGCGCGGAAGTGACTGTCGCGGAAGTCATGGATCGTATCCTGCCGGTGGAGGACGAGGAGATCTCCGCTCACGCCCGCAAGCAGTTCGAAAAGCAGGGCATGAAAATGCTCACCAGCGCGAAAGTACAAAAACTAGACAAGGGCGCGAATAGCGTCACTGCCTCGATTGAAGTCGGCGGCAAGATGGAAAAAATTACTGTGGATCGCGTGATCGTGGCCGTGGGCATCGTGGCCAACACGGAAAACCTGGGCCTGGAAGGCACGAAGGTGAAGCTGGACCGCGGACACATCGTCACAGATAAATACCTGAAAACGGACGAGCCGGGCGTGTATGCCATCGGCGACGTGACGGGCGCGCCCTGGCTGGCACACAAGGCCAGCCACGAGGGCGCTGTATGTGTCGAGGCTATTGCGGACGTCAAGGGCGTCCACCCGCTGGACAAAAACAACATTCCGGGCTGCACCTATTCTTACCCGCAGATTGCCAGCGTGGGCCTGACCGAAGCGAAGGCAAAGGCCGCCGGGCACCAGGTACGCGTGGGCCGCTTCCCCTTCATGGGCAACGGCAAGGCGATTGCGCTGGGTGAACCGGAAGGCCTGGTGAAAACCGTGTTCGACGCGAAGACCGGCGAACTGCTGGGCGCCCATATGATCGGCGCAGAGGTCACCGAGATGATCCAGGGCTATACCATCGCCCGGACGCTGGAGACCACCGAGTCAGAGCTGATGCACACCGTCTTCCCCCACCCGACGCTGTCCGAAATGATGCACGAATCCGTCCTGGACGCGTACGGGAAGGTGATTCATATGTGAGGGGTGAAACTTACAACCATTCCACGGGAATGGCGTTCGTTTTTTCTGTCAGCGGCAACAGGACCCCGGTCAGACAGACAAGACCGCCTTCCCTGACAGGTTTCCCCAGTGTGGTCAGTAAATCGAAGTTCTTCACCATACTTTTATCCGGTGAAGCTGTTTTCTTGAATTCCAGCGGCCAGACAGTCTCATCCTGTACAATCAGCAGGTCGATTTCTTTCCTGTCCTTGTCCCGGTAGTAATAAAGCGGCGCGCGCCGGCCATTATGCCAATAACTTTTCAGAATCTCGATGAACATGAATGTTTCCAGAATGGCCCCGGACATGGCCCCGGCCTCCAGTGTTTCCGGGCTTGACCATTCTGTCAGATAGGCGCACAGGCCCGTGTCCAGAAAATACAGCTTGGGCGCCTTGATCAGCCGCTTCGTCACGTTGGAATGGTAAGGCTCCAGCAGATAGATAATGCCCGACGCTTCCAGAATGGAAAGCCAGCGCTTTGCCGTTGTGACGGACACGGCGGCATCCCGCGCCATGTCAGACATGTTCAGCAGCTGGCCTGTGCGAGCCGCCGCCGCGCGCAGAAATTTCAGAAACGTGGATTCATCCCCGACATTCGCCAGATCGCGAACGTCGCGCTGTAGATAAGTCTGAATGTACGAACTGTAAAAAAGATCGCGGTCAGCCTCATCATTCAGGGCGACAGCCGGAAACGCTCCACGCCATATGCGCTCGTAAACACCTCTCAGGCCAATGGCCCCCATCTGTCCAAAGCCAGACGTGCGCACGGAAGCCTCGACAATTTTCTGAATGGCTTTTCCAAGATCATCGCCGGACTTTGTTGCCGCTTCCGCTGCGAGAGCGGCAACTTTGGCGGCTTCAGCCGCGGCACGATCGCTGAAATGTCTTGCAAGCTGTTTTGATTTCAGGACAGCCTTCTGTCGCTCTTTCAGCAGGTTTCCTGTGGGTAAAAAGGGTTTATGATGCAAGGCTTCCCCTTGTATTTCAAACTGCGACAGGCCCAGCAGGTTAACGATGCCGACGCGACCTGCCAGGGATTCGGTCACACCCTCCATCAGCTGGAATCGCTGTGATCCGGTCAGCCAGAACAGGTTATTCCGGCGCTCCCTGTCGACAATGATTTTGATATGGGGAAGCAATTCCGGCGCATATTGAATTTCATCGATCAGAACCGGCGGCGCAAATCGCTGAAGAAACAGGGCCGGCTCCTCCCGGGCCAATGCTGCGAGGGTTGGATCGTCAAGGGTGACATAGGTACGATTATCCTTGCTGAGGTGCTGCAGGATCGTGGTTTTTCCGACCTGGCGGGGGCCGGTTACCAGCATCACCGGGAACTGCCCGGCAGCTTTTTTGAGGAAACTTTCGAGAGTGCGCTCTGTGTACATTTTATCGTCCAATTTAATTTATAAAATTAATATAGCCGAAATTACGGAAAAAGGCAAGAAACCTGTTGCGACGAGCGGCTCCTATTCTGACATAAAAAACCACTATTTTTCAATAACTTACCATCATCCGTTGAGTTGGCATCAATTCATTGATACTAACGTGACATATTTCCCAAGGACCTTCCCCATTCCATCGTCTCACTTCACAACAGGACGTAGCAGAGCATGAACCAGGCCGATGACCATACGCTGGCGAGGCAGGCGCAGGCGGGGAACCGCCGGGCGTTTGCTGTGCTTGTGGAGCGGCACTATGGGCTCATGTTCCGTGTGGCGTGGAAATGGTGCGGCATGAAGGATCAGGCAGAGGATATCGCGCAGGAGGCGGCCATCAAGCTGGCCCGTCACATCGACGCGTTCCGGTTTGAGTCGGCTTTTACAACGTGGCTGTATCGCCTGGTGCTGAACACGGCGCGGGGCCACGCAAAAGCCCGCCAGCGCCACGCCCACCGGGAACAGCCGCTGCATGAGGATGGCGTGTATGTGTCCAACGCTCCGTCGCCGGAGCAGCAGCTGGCCCACAAGGATGTGGTGAAGGCGCTGGCCCGCCTGCCCGAGGCTCTGCGGGAGACAGTACTGCTGGTGTGCTGGCAGGGACTGAGCCACCGGGAGGCCGGCGCGGTGCTGGAATGCTCGGAAGGCACGGTGTCCTGGCGCATTCATGAGGCACGCAAACAGCTGGCCGGCGTTCTGGACGGATCAGGGGAGGTGCGCCATGGATGAGAAAAAGCTTCAGGACATGCTGGCGAACCTGCACGCCCCGGAACCGGACAGCACCGCGAAAAAACAGGCTCTGGAACGGGCCATGACGGCCTTTGACGAAAAAATGCATCTCCACACCCAAGGAGTTCAGAAGCCCGGTCGTCTGACGGGTGTTGATGCCTTTTTTACCAACGTCAGGAGATGGATCATGCAAAAGAAATATATCTGGTCGGGTGCGGTGGGCGCAGTTGCCGCCGTGGCCCTGCTCGCGGTTGTGGGAACACCGTATTTTAAAGACATGGGAACGGCCGGGACGCCGTCCTCTGTATTGACGCTGTCGCAAACAGTGGGGTCGTCTGCGCCTGGCGCGGAAGTTCCGCCAGCCTATACTGATGCTGTGCGCACAAGAAATGCCGAACGTCTTGAAGAAGCTCTGGCACAAACCGGCAAAACCATTCCGGCGCCCACGATGGAATTTGGCAAAAGAGAATCCGACGTTGTTGTTGGCGCAGAGGACAATGATCTCCGGCGTGACCGGCTTGTTGATCGCGCTGAAGAAGATGTGAAGGCGCTGGCGGCACCCGCTCCGAAACCTGCAGAAACACCTGTTGCGCCAGCTCCCCAGGGGGAAATAGCCCGGGAACAGATGGCTGTCAGTGGGGTGGGAGCTCCATCAGCCACAGTCGATGGAAGCATTTCGGGTTACAGACAGGCCCCTCTGAACCAGTTGAAGCCGGAAATTGCCCCGCCCATGCCCGTTATTATGGATGATTCAGGCACGTCCTGGTACAAGGACCAGGGCCGGGACAAATTCCAGAACTTCGAGGAAAACCCCGTCAGGTCTGTGGCGGCTGAACCCGTATCCACTTTCTCCATCGATGTGGACACGGCGTCCTACAGCTTCGTCCGCCGCATGTTGAACAGCGGCGTCATGCCCCAGAAAGACGCGGTGCGGATCGAAGAAATGGTCAACTATTTCGACTATGATTACGCTTTGCCCGAAAGCAAAAAAGAGCCCTTCAAGCCCACCGTGGCCGTGTACGACACGCCCTGGACCAAGGGTCACAAGATCATCCACGTGGGCATCCGCGGCTATGACATCGCGGAAAAACCAAAGTCCAACCTGGTATTCCTGATCGACACGTCCGGATCCATGGACAGTCCGGACAAGCTGCCCCTGCTGGTCAATTCCTTCAGGATGATGCTGGACAGCCTGTCGCCCGACGACACCGTGGGCATTGTCACCTATGCGGGCTCGGCCGGCACGGTGCTGGAGCCCACCAAAGCAGGTGACAAGCAGAAGATCATCGAGGTGCTGGATCGCCTGCAGTCGGGTGGCTCCACGGCCGGGGCGGAGGGCATCCGCCAGGCCTATGCGCTGGCCCGGAAGGCCTTCATCAAGGATGGCAACAACCGCATTGTTCTGGCCACCGACGGCGACTTCAATGTGGGCATCACCAACCCGGAAGAACTGAAAGGCTTTGTCGAGCGCAAGCGCAGCGAGGGTATCTATCTGTCGGTTCTCGGCTTTGGCGAGGGCAACTACAACGACCAGATGATGCAGGCGCTGGCCCAGAACGGCAACGGCAACGCGGCCTATATCGACAGCCTGAACGAGGCGCGCAAGGTGCTGGTGCAGGAAGCAGGCTCGACCCTGTTCACCATCGCGAAGGACGTGAAAATCCAGGTGGAATTCAACCCGGCCATGGTCAGCGAATACCGCCTGATCGGTTATGAAACCCGCCACCTGAACCGCGAAGATTTCAACAACGACACCGTCAACGCGGGCGAAGTTGGCGCAGGCCACACAGTGACGGCGCTGTATGAAATCACGCCGGTGGGCGCGACCAAATCCGTGGACGATCTGCGTTATGGTGCGGACACGGGCAAGAACACCGGCATCAACCCGGGCAATGGCGAATACGCTTTCCTGAAAATCCGCTGGAAACAGCCCGACAGCGACACCAGCACGCTGATGACCCGGCCCATCACACCAAAGGATGAGGTGAAGTTCGATGCGGCCTCTGACGACGTGCGTTTCGCTGCCGCGGTGGCGGGCTTTGGCGAGCTGCTGAAAGGCAGCAAACACACCGGCAGCCTGACGTATGATCAGGTGATCAACATCGCCAACAGCGCGCGCGGAAAAGACGAGTTCGGCTATCGCACCGAATTTGTCAACC
>JALYJY010000011.1:0-1398 GCA_030775045.1 Pseudomonadota bacterium
GTGTTGTTTTATTTCGGGCTGAGCAGAATCCGTTGCTCTTTTCCCAGGTTTGCCGCCTGAGATACCGGGTCTTCTGCGAGTATCTAGGGTGGACCATCCCACATACAGATCTTCTCGAATTTGATGAATTCGATACTTCGGCCATTCACTGCGCGCTTGTTGAGGCAGGATCTGTTGTCGGCGGTTGGAGGGCTCTTCCAACAACCTCCCCTTATCTTCTGGAGAAATATTTTGCCATTCTTCTGAGAGGCGAGCCACCACCTCATTCCAAGAATGTCTGGGAGATCAGCCGATTTGCCATTGATCCATATCATCAGGATCGTTGGGAGTTTGGAAAACAGCTTGCGCACGCCTTTGTCGACTTTGGCAGCAATATCGGGGCCACAGAGCTGATTGGGGTTACAGAGCCTGCTTTCGAAAGGTTCCTTCGGGCAGCCGGCTTGGTTGTCAAGCGTACTTCAGGACCGGTTGTGATGGGATATGCAAAGGGCAAACCGGTACAGACCACGCTAATTTCCTGTCCTATTCCCAATCGCGTCTCTTCTCCCCTGCAACAGCAGGCAGTTTCTGACTTTAACCTGAGGGGAAAGTCTCATGTTAAACGCGCTTAAGAACTGTTTTCTTGGAGATCTGCCTGAATTCTCAAAAGACCCGCTGGGGTTTGTTGAAAGAATTGCGGCTGGCCAGAAAAAACCTGTTGTTTTCCAGCTCGGTGGCCGATGCACAACACTGATTTCGCGACCATCCGGAATCCGGCATGTCCTGCTGGACAAGCGGGAGCGGTATACCAAGGGCGCCGAGCAGAAAAAGATGCGGTCCCTCATGGGAGAGGGACTCATAACATCAAACGGGGACCGCTGGCAGGATGCCCGAAACGCCATGCGGACAACTTTCACGGCAGCAAACCTGACAAAAGGACTGGAACTGGCACTTGCTACCATGATGAACGAAGTCGCTCTCCTTGCTGGTCAAACAGACAGGGAAATTGACCTGAAACCTCTTCTGGGTCGAATGACTATCCGTATGGCAGCTGCCGCCCTTTTTCATGAGCGTTTCGATATCCGCACAAGTGAAATGGTTTATGAGGCGTGTCTCGTAGCGCATCATCGCCTCACAAATTCCATGATGAGTCTTGTGGATATCTCGATGTTTTTCCCTACCAGGGAGAAAAGAGAGTACCAGAAGGCTGTTTCAGACATTGAGGGCGTCATTGCGGAATTGGTCCGAAATCCAAAAGGACTGCTGAAAGATGTTCTGCCTCTGGTTGGAATATATGGGGCTGATGTTCTTCGGGATGAGTCCATCACAATGCTCATTGCTGGTTTTGAAACAACAGCTACTGCCGCGTGCTGGCTTGTCTATGCCCTTGCTGAAAATCCCCATTTGGCAGATTGGATC
>JALYJY010000011.1:1408-28799 GCA_030775045.1 Pseudomonadota bacterium
GAAGTCGACTCTGCCCTGAATCAGGCCGAAGGAGGAATTGACCCAGCATTCATCCGACAGATGCCTCGGACAAAAGCTCTGGTCCAGGAAATCTTGCGCCTTTACCCATCCGCGTGGTGGTTCGCGAGACAGGCTTTGACAGATGATGTAATTGATGGAGTCCCGGTCAAAAAGGGATCGTCTGTACTGATCTGCCCTTGGGTATTGCACCGACATCCGGATCTTTGGTCCGACCCCGAAAAGCTGGATCCGGAAAGATTTATGCAGGATCAGGAACGGGACAAGTTTTCATACATACCTTTTGGTGCTGGCTCGCGCATGTGTATAGGGGCTCATCTTGGAACATCAGAGCTTGTCGGAATTGCCGCTGCCTTTGTTTCGGCATTCGAACTGAAAGCCCTATCAGGTCCATTGCAATCCCTGAAACCCTATGGGGGATTGACGCTGGCGCTACCTGATGGCGGTCTGAAAATAACACTCAAGCCACGTCCTTTAACTGGAGGTACAAATGCCTGAAACAGTGAAATCAAAAAAAACCCATAATATATCCCAACCCATACTCTCCCCGGATGGAGAGATAACGGCCTGGATTATGTGCAAGACCCTCGCTGTTGTAGCAGAGGAAATGGAAAATCTAAATCTTGTCTCGATAGCAAGGGATATAAGAAGGGTACAGGCTGACACTACAGCAGTAATTGCCAGATCCTTTTTGGAAAATGGTCCTGAAGAATGATTATCTATTATTGGCGTGTGTTGTTCTTAGGGGATTATGATTATGATCAAATACATATCCATTCAGAAAATCTTCCATCCGGGAAGCGGGAATTGCCAAGCCATACAGATGCCAGATCACGCTTCCGCAATGAAAGCAGACTTCCCTGGCGCAGATAGTATCAATGCGAAAGATGTTCAGAACGAAGCGCCTTTCACAGCAGGAATAACTCCCTAAAATCATGGTTCTCCATCTTTGGTTATCAGCAGCTTATCTGCATTCCTGAAAAAATCCTCAAGTGGCACGTCCAACAAGATGGAAATCTGATACAGTCTGCCAGCAGACAATCGATTTTTGCTATGTTCATATTTGTAAACCTGCTGCTAGGCAATCCCTATCAACTTCCCAAATTTTTGCAGAGAAAGGCCCTTCCGGGACCTGATAATTCTCAGGTTTTTCCCGAGAAGGACATCTATCGGGGCTGGAATGTTGCCGCGCCTTGGCATTGGTAATCCTTTCATTTCACCGCACTCTCCGAACTCAGAGTATGTTTTCATAATGGGGGTCAGCGAAAACCTTTATAATGGAAATTAACTTTTCGCGAAGCTTCTCAGGCACATTCCTTAGCATGTTTATATAAACTGCTTCCTGAGGTGTTAGCAGGGTGCCTTTCGGACTGGCGCCGGAATTCCCGAAGAACTTTTCTATCGGCACATCTAGAATGACAGAAAGTTGATAGAGGCGGCTTGCACTAATGCGATTAAGGCCCCTTTCGTATTTCTGAAGCTGTTGGAAAGAAACTCCCAGCTTTCCCGCCAGTTTTTCCTGAGTCCAGCCTTTCAGCAGGCGCATAACCTTGAGAAATTCTCCTACTTGGACATCTATGGGATGGGGGCCGTCACCCCGTTTCATTATAAAAAGTTCCGACATCCTTCTCTCCGGGTGATGTTGTTCTTATTTTGTTTTTTACCTCAAAGGAAATCGCTTATATATTGAACATTCTTTTTTGTATATATAGACGAAGTGAAATTAACAAGAATTTGACCAAAAAGTTAACGTAGCAGGGCCCCTCCAAGGAGAGGCAGGTCTGGTTTGTAAAGCCAACGGCAAAGGGATATCTTGCAAGAGCCTGTAACTAATATCTGGATGTCTGTGACCTAAGACAGGTCGCAGGGATGATAGTGACATCCCTTGCAAGTACATTTATCGACGGATTTCAGTTATGAGAAACCTGTGCCACCCTGAAGGGAATAACTTTTCCATCCTGAATAACACTGTCCAGGTGGTCGGCCCAGAACTGCATCATCTTATGCCGCTCCGGAAGGTACTCAGCCCGGTTATAGGCTCCCCGGACCTCGTTCCGCTCACAGTGGGCCAGCTGGCGCTCGATCACGTCAGAGCGGAAACCGGCCTCGTTAAGGTATGTGCTGGCGACAGATCGGAATCCGTGACCCGTCATCTTGCCCTTGTATCCCAATCGGTAGAGGGCAAACAGCAGGGTATTGTTGCCCAGCTATTACATGATGCACAGGCAGACAACCAATCGGTAGAGGGCAAACAGCAGGGTATTGTTGCTGATGGGCTTGGCGAAGCTCTGACCCGGAAAGACGAAGCTGCTTTCTCCGGCAAGAATCTTCAGTTCCTCACCGTCAAACAGTCTGTACGGCCTGTCCTTCGGCTTTGCATTACGGCATGCCAGCTCGGTCAGTTTCATGGGGGTATATTTCCTGCGGGGGTATTTCTGTACCCCCAGATTCACCGGATGTAAACGGACCATAGGGGACGTCGGCAGACGATCAGGTGCTTATCAGGCGCCAGTTTTTCAGGTTTTCCGGACTTTAATGGACGTCTTTGAACAAGGAAATGGTGGAAGGGGCAGGATTCGAACCTGCGTACGCTGACGCGGGCAGATTTACAGTCTGCTGCCTTTAACCACTCGGCCACCCTTCCACAGGTTTTTCATAAAAATGAAAAGCAGGAGGGGCACTATGAGGATTTTCCGGAAAAAGTCAACGGCTGCTGTCATCTCCGGGTGTATTGTCCAGCATGGCCTTCTGCATCTTTTCCAGGGCGCGGACCTCGATCTGGCGGACACGCTCGCGGCTGATGCCATATTCCCGGGACAGGTCCTCAAGGGTTGAGGGCTCGTCCTGCAGGCGTCGCCGGGACAGGATGCTGCGCTCGCGCTCGTTCAGATCCTGCATGGCCTGGTGCAGCAGCCCTGATCTCTGGTCTTTTTCTTCCTCTTCAGCCAGGACATCTTCCTGGCCGGGTGATGTATCGGCCAGCCAGTCTATCCACTCGCCGTCACCTTCAATCCCGATAGGAGCGTTGAGAGAACGGTCAGGGCTGGCCATGCGGCGGTTCATGGAGACAACCTCTTCCTCCGGCACGTCCAGTTTTCCGGCGATGGTTCTGACCTGCTCGGGGGTCAGGTCACCCTCGTCAATCGCTTTCATCTCCCCTTTCAGGCGGCGCAGGTTGAAAAACAGCTTTTTCTGTGCGGCCGTGGTTCCCATTTTCACCAGCGACCAGGAATGCAGGATGTATTCCTGGATCGAGGCCCGGATCCACCACATGGCATAGGTGGCAAGGCGGAAGCCCCGCTCGGGGTCAAAGCGCTTGACGGCCTGTATCATGCCTACGTTGCCTTCCGAGATCAGTTCGGACAGGGGCAGGCCATAGCCGCGATAGCCCATGGCTATTTTCGCTACCAGGCGCAGGTGGCTGGTCACGAGGCGGTGGGCTGCCTGGAGGTCGCCATGCTCGCGCCAGGATTTGGCCAGCATGTATTCCTCTTCCGGCTGCAGGAGCGGAAATTTCCGGATTTCCTGCAGGTACCGGGACAGGTTCCCTTCCTGGGCCATCAGGGAGAATGGTCTGGGTTTTGACATGTCTTGTTCCGGCCTTTCTTCAGGGTTGCAGAGTATAACCTGTCTGTGGCTAAAAAGGGACTGTTCTGAACAGGGGACCAGACAGGGGCAAAACATTAAAAAACAAAGGAAAAATCCCTACTTTACATTCCGGGGGAAGCAATTATAGGTATTAATAAATGTATTAATGCACTTTGGGGGAAGCCCGGCATGAAAAGAAGGGTTCCGCACCATTCTGGACTGTTCCTGACAGCTCTGGTCGCTCTTTCGGGTCTTTCCGGACTTTCTGGTTCACAGGCCCTTGCTGCCACAGTCACCAACACATTCAACGTTACGGCCAACGTCAGCAGCGAATGCGCCGTCTCGGCCGCCACCCTTGCCTTTGGCACCTATTCCATTACGGCCTCTTCTCCCGATGATGCCACCTCCACGATTACTGTCACGTGCACAAACGGAACAGACTGGGACGTCAGCCTCAATGGCGGCGGTACAGGCCTTATCCTGGCCCGCCTCATGAGCGGGACCGGAAACCCCCTCAATCTTCTGGGGTACCAGCTGTACACCAGCGCCGGACGCACAACTGTATGGGGAGATGGCCTGCTGGGAAGCCAGGTGTCCGGCACAGGAACCGGGTCTGCACAGTCCCTGACGGTCTATGGCCGGATCCCGGCCGGTCAGGCTGTGGCTTCGGATTCCTATACTGATACTGTAACCGTTGCTGTAACCTACTGAACCTTCTGGACGAGGCTGGCCCATGAGGTTTTTCACGGTTGCCCTCTGCCTTTCCGCAGCTGTGCTGATGGCAACTGTTTTGCCTGCAAGGGCCGCCCTCCAGGTATCTCCGGTGATTGTGGAGATGGCCGGCGAGACAAGGGCAACAACCCTGGTTGTTGAAAACAGGGGCAGCGGGAAAACCACCATCCAGGTCCGGGCCTTTGACTGGAGCCAGGACAATGGCGAGGAAGCTCTCTTTCCGTCACAGGTTCTCCATGTCAGTCCTCCCATTTTTACCCTGACCCCCGGAAAGCGGCAGGTCGTGCGTCTTGTAGCGGATCGTCCTGCCCCCTTTGTGGGGGAATCCTCTTTCCGGCTTTTTGTGGACGAGCTTCCCCTGGAACAGGAAGGAACGACAATCCGCCTGCCTGTCCGTTTTATCCTGCCCGTTTTCGTCGGGACTCCTGCAGAGGCTTCAGACGAACTGAAGTGGAGTGTCCGCAAGACGGCTCCGGCCTCGGTCCGTATTGAGGCCCGCAATATCGGCGGCCGGCGGGCAAGGCTGACAGATATCCAGCTCCGTGATGCAGGCGGACGGAAACTGGGCGAGATTTCCGGCCTGGCGGGCTATGTCCTGGCGGGCCGCTCCCTTGCCTGGGATATCGGAATTCCTCCGGAGAGGGCGACAGGCGATGTCCGGATTACGGCCATGAATGGGCAGGACAGTCTGGATGTGCGTGTGCCGCTCCATGTCATTCCCTGAGTGCCGGCACCTTGCCACGCTTTCTGTTTTTGCTCTTCTGTCGTGTCTTTCGGTTCCGGCCCGGGGGGAGACCCTGTGGCTGGAGACCCTTGTGAACGGATACACAACGCGGACAGTGGTAGCCTATCGCCAGCAGGATAACGCTCTGGATATTGACCGCGAGGATCTGGAAAAGCTGGGTTTGAAGCCCGGCCCGGAATCTGCCGCAGCAGATGGCGGGACCATAAGTCTGGCAGATATTCCGAACCTGGCGTACGCCGTGGATGGCCCGTCCCAGACTATCGACCTGCAGGTTCCCTGGCAGCAGGTCGACCCTAAAATCATCAGTGTCCTCCAGACAACGGACAGCCCGGTGGCGGAGCCTGTCTCCGGCTGGGGAAGCGTGCTCAGCTATGACGTGTTTGCGGAGTACCAGGATGTGGACGGGCCGGACGACGGGGAAACCGCTGGGGGTTTTGGCAACGCCCGGCTCTTTGCCCCCTGGGGTGTGGCTAACACCTCGTTTTTTGGTCAGGCCGGAAACGGGGAATCATCCCTGACCCGTCTGGAAAGTACGGCTGTTTTTGACCGGCAGGAGAACCTGACCACATGGCGCCTGGGAGATTTTGTCACCGGGTCTGCCCAGTGGTCCCGTCCTGTGCGCCTTGGCGGGATCCAGTGGAGCCGCAACCGCGACCTGCGCCCGGATCTGGTGCCCTATCCGGTTCCGTCCCTGAGCGGAGAGGTGACGGTGCCCTCGACCCTGGATGTGTTTGTGGACGGGGCCCTGCGCTACAGCCAGGAGTCCGAACCCGGACCCTTTGTCATTGATGATCTGCCAGTAATTACGGGACGGGGAGAGGCCAGTGTGGTCCTGCGGGATGCCCTGGGGCGGGAAACTGTCGCCACCATGCCCTTCTATGTGAGTACGTCCCTGCTGCAGCAGGGGCTGACGGACTATGGTCTGGACGCCGGCTTCATCCGTCGCGAATACGGGATTGAGAGCAGCAACTATGGTTCGTGGGGGGCCACAGCGTCCCTGCGCCACGGACTGATGGATACCGTGACGCTGGAGGGCCACGCCGAAACAGCCGGTGATCTGGTCATGGCGGGGGGAGGGGCCTATGTGCAGGTCGGGACCCTGGGTGTTGTGAACGCTTCCGGAGCCTGGAGCACCATGGAGGGCGGTGATACCGGAACCATGGTGAGTGCCGGGTTCGAGCATCGCAGCGCAACACTGACTGTCGGCGGACAGCTGACACTGACCCAGGGACAGTTTGCGGATATGGCTCTTTAGGGGTTGCGTGGGTGGGGATTGACCGGGGCGGTACCGATGACTCTTCCCTGGTTACTGCAAGCTGGAACCGCGAGGTTCTGCGCTATGGGTGGCTGACGGCCACATCCCTGTATGATGTGGAGGAGCGCGGGGCCACCTTCAGCCTGTCCTTTTCCATCCCCCTGGGGAGTGGGATCGACAGCAACACGACAATGCGGCATGCGACAAAGGACCGGGGATGGTCGCTGCGACAGACTGTGGCCGACCTGCCCGAGGAAGACCAGGGCTTCGGGTGGCGCATGGACGGAGAGGTCCGCAACCACAGTTACCGCCGCATGGAAGCGTCCGCCCTGTGGGACGGATCGTCCTTCAACGCGACGGCTGACCTGTCAGTGTCCAATGAGTTCAATGCAGCCCGTGCGGGAATCAGCGGATCCCTGGTCGCCATTGCCGGTGGCGGGATCTTTCCTGCCGACCGCATTGATGACGCTTTTGCCGTTGTGGATACGGATGGCGTCGCCGGTGTGAAGGTCTGGCGTGAAAACAGATACCTGGGCACGACAGACAGCGACGGTCTTCTGCTCGTGGATAATCTGGGATCATGGAACCGGAACCTTCTGGCTGTGGATCCCCTGGATTTTCCCTTGCAGAAAGATCTGGATGATCCTGCGCAGATCGTTGTGCCCCGGGGCCAGTCGGGAACCGTGGTTTCATTCAGGGCGGACAGGGTATCCCGGCATCTGGTCAGGCTTGTCCTGCCGGATGGGGGGTTTGTTCCGCTGGGGGCCACAGTGTCCGGTCCGGCGGGCGAGGCTGTGACAGGCTATGATGGACAGGCCTGGGTGGGTGGCCTGGAAGAGGGTGTGGTCCTCACAGCCATATGGAAACAGGGCCGCTGCAGCGCCCGCATTGATTCCGTGCCCGCGGAGAAAACAACAGAAGGGGGGACATTCCAGTGCGTTCCGGACGGTCCGTAAGAAAGCTTTTGTTCCTGCTGGTGTTCTCTGCCGGCCTGCTGTCGGCGGGAGAGGCCCGTGCACAGCTGACATGCGGTGTCAGTGGCACAACCGTGGCTTTCGGAACATACAGCCCGGCCAGTGTCACGCCCCGGGACAGCACGGGAACTGTTTCCGTGACGTGCAACGCGCTGATCGCTCTCTTTGTCAGTTTCCAGGTCCAGCTGTCCACCGGCGGTAGCGGGTCCTATGCGGCCCGGACCATGGTGAGCGGCGCCAATACCCTGAACTACCAGTTGCATACCACCGCGCTGCGCAATACCGTCTGGGGAAACGGAACCGGTGGAACATCACAGATCAGTTTTTCATCGCCTGTTGCAGTCTTTCCGCTTGCCATCAACTATACGGTCTATGGCCGCATTCCGGCCCTGCAGACGTCCACCCGGACCGGTTCCTACACGGATACCGTCACGGTGACCCTCATTTACTGACCGGCCTGTTTTGCTGTATCAGGACAGTTTCCGTTTCCTGATGACCGGTCCATGGACAGATCTGTGTTGCCTCCCGGCAGGGTTTTTGCCCTGATCCTGTACACCCTGAAGACCCTGCCGCGGCGGGTTTGTGGTGATGGGTGCACTCTCAGCTGCCTGCATGGCGGTGGCCATGGCCACGAATATCGGGATGATGTACGCCTTCAAGCTGCTGGTGGACAGTCTGGCCGGCCTGTCGGCGGCGGATCCGTGGCAGGCCGCCCAAAAACCCTTTGTGATCGTGGCCCTGTGCTGTCTGGTTCACAATATCCTGCACCGGATCCGCACCTTTGCCAACGGGTACAGCACACCGGATGTGGAAAGCCGGCTGCGGGAAGTCATGATGGACAGCCTGCGCGCCTCCATCGCTGTCATTCCCCAGGATCCATCCCTGTTCCACCGGTCCCTGCGGGACAACATTGCCTATGAAAACCCCATAGCCACCGAGGAGCAGGTGATTGAGGCTGCAAAGGCGGCACAGGCCCATGACTTCATCATGGCGCTGCCGGACCGCTACGACACCCTGGTGGGAGAGCGGGGGGTCAAGCTGTCCGGCGGCCAGCGCCAGCGAATCGCCATAGCGCGGGCTATCCTGAAAAATGCCCCGGTCCTGCTGCTGGACGAGGCCACGTCGGCGCTGGACAGCCAGACCGAGCGGGCCCTCCAGGCGGCCTTTCACACAGCCATGGAAGGGCGCACCACCCTGGTGGTGGCCCACCGCCTGTCCACCCTGGCCCATCTGGACCGCATTCTGGTCATGGACAACGGGCAGATTGTGGAAGATGGCCCCCTGTCGGGCCTTCTGGCCATGGACGGTCATTTCGCCCGCCTGTGGCGCCTGCAGGCGGACGGGTTTCTGCCGGAAAAGCTCTGAAAATCCGCCCCTGAAAAAAATTCTTGCAGCAAGAATAATTATACCTTAATTGCAATTCGAACTGTTCTTCATCCCCAAAAGGTGAATTGCGCCCAGTCCCTGACCCTGCAACGCTCCAGCCCTGATTTCCAGAGGCAGAAGGAGGAGAGAAAATGGCCCTGATCTCCCTTCATGACATACACCCCGGTGTGTGGTTCGCGCAGCGTATGGCCGGGGTAGCAGAGTATGCAGACAGTATCCGGAAATGGATGGTGAGGCATCCCGGGAAGACCAGTGGCATTATCACACTTCCCGGTGATCTGTGCATGTTTGCGTCCGGTATCCTGACGCGGGATGCTGCCAAGATCGTGGCCGGGATGTGCGGGGCCTTTTCCAGCATTACCCAGATCCGGTACGCTGATCCTGAATCGCCTGATGCGGGAAAGCCGTGGTTTATCGATCCCCAGGACCGGAAAATAACCTATGCTGATGTCGCTGAGGGCCGGGTTCCCCAGGAAACATGGAGCGCACTGAGCGCCGCCCAGTTCGGAATGCTTCTTTACTCCGGAATGCAGAGAGGCGAACACCTGGGCTGGATGGATGCCCTGACCGGGGCCGGAAACACGGGTGCATACCTGTGGATCCTGTTCCGGCGGGAAAAGGACAGCCAGTCCTCGATGGTGGCGCCGACAGCAGTTCTGATAACTGCCTCCGTGCCGTCCCTGGTTGCAGGCCTCACAGCGTCGCCCCGCGACTGGCTGATGGTGGCCTGTATGGGTATCTATGTGGTGGGAAATGCCCTCATGCTCCGGGCCAGAAAAAGGGTGCTGGCCGGAGAGGCAGAGCCTGCTGTCACCCCGCCACAAACAGTGCCTTCAGCCCGTCCGTGATGAACTGCACGGCCATGGCGGCCAGAAGCAGGCCCATGACCCGGATGATCACCTGGACGATGCCTTCGCCCAGCACAGCCATCATGCGTCTGGCCGTGAAGAACAGTCCCAGGGTGATCAGCAGGACCAGGATCAGACCGCTCCAGACGGCGGCCAGGTCCGGCCTTGTCTGCGCTTCTGCTGTCAGCAGAAGCAGGGCCGTGATGCAGCCTGGACCGGACATGAGGGGGATGGCCAGCGGGTAGACAGAGATATGCCCGGGGTTCAGGACCACTGCCGGTTTTTCACTATCCAGGGTGGTCTGGCCATGCTGTCCGAACAGCATGCGAAAACCGGTTGCAAAAAGCAGAATTCCCCCGGCTACGCGGAAAGCGGGCAGGGAAATTCCCGCAAAGTGCAGGATAATCTGGCCCAGAAGACCGAAAAACAGCAGGATGGAAAAGGCCGTCGCCACGGCCCGCAGATAGATCCTGTGCGCAGTGGCTGTCGGCATGCCGTGGGTCAGGCCCGCGCCGGCCGCGCTTGTGCCTATGGGGTCGACGATCACAAAGAATGTGGTAAAGGCCACAAGGGTTGATGACAGGAACAGGGCCACCTCCTGTTGATATGCCCTTCATTTGTGCTCCCGCGCTGGCCGCTTGTCCATGGGATTTGTGGAGAGTGGAAGGAATATTGCTATTGCCGTTGCCTGCCGGAAACCCTATGTATCCCCCCATGACTGTCTATATCGATACGACCGATGCCCTGGCGGCGTTTTGCCGCAGTGTGTCCGAAGACGCCTTTGTCACCGTGGATACCGAGTTTATCCGGGAAAAGACCTACTGGCCCCAGCTGTGCCTGGTCCAGGTGGCCGGGGAGAAGCAGGCCGTGGTCATCGACCCGCTGTCTGACCGCCTGTCGCTGGATCCGTTGCATGACCTGATGCAGGCCCCGATTCTGAAGGTTTTCCACGCTGCCCGCCAGGACGTGGAGATCTTCCACAACCTGACGGGGCAGGTACCAGGCCCCCTGTTCGACACCCAGATCGGCGCCATGGCCTGTGGCTTTGGCGAAAGTGTGGGGTACGAGAACCTGATCGGCAAGCTGGTGGGGGCAAAGATTGATAAATCCAGCCGCTATACAGACTGGTCGCGCCGCCCGCTGACCGAGCGCCAGCTGGACTATGCCCTGTCCGACGTCACGCACCTGCGCCCGGCCTATGGAAAGCTGCACGACCAGCTGGAGCGCAAGGGGCGCAAGGACTGGATCCATGACGAAATGAAGATCCTGTCTGATCCCGGAACCTATCTGGTCAATCCCGACGAGGCCTGGAAACGGATCCGGGTCCGCAACCCAAAGCCCAGGATGCTGACTGTTCTGCGCGAAGTAACCCGCTGGCGGGAACTGGAAGCGCGCAGCCGCAACATGCCCCGCGCCTGGGTGCTGAAGGACGAGGCTGTCCTGGAAATTGCGGCAGGGATGCCAAAAACACCCGAGGATCTGTCGCGCATCCGCGGTCTGGGGCGCGGGGGATCGGCGAAGGAGCAGGAGTCCCTGCTGGCTGCTGTCCGGCGCGGGCTGGAGGTGCCGGACCACCTGTGCCTGAAACCCGAAGACCGGACAGAACTGTCCGGTTCAGACCAGGCTGTGATCGAGATGCTGAAGGTCCTTCTGAAGATCAAGGCC
This sequence comes from Pseudomonadota bacterium, assembly GCA_030775045.1. Taxonomy (NCBI): domain Bacteria; kingdom Pseudomonadati; phylum Pseudomonadota; species Pseudomonadota bacterium. The sequence goes on from JALYJY010000011.1 coordinate 12,620, forward strand.
GAGGAGCATGACGTGGCCCCTCGCCTGATTGCGGGCACGGAAGATCTGGAAGCCCTGGCGGTCGGGAGCGATCCTCATATTTCGCCCCTCCGGGGCTGGCGGCGGGTTGTTTTTGGCGATGACGCCCTGGCCCTGCGGGACGGAAAACTGGGCCTGTCCATACGGGGTGGTCGCATCCACGTGGCGCCTGTGCAGCACTGATGGGGGACCGATGCGCCGTTTCCTGTTTCCCTTTCTCTGTCTGACAGTCGTTGTAGCGGCCCTGGCATGGTCAGGCATCAATCCGCGCGACCGGTTCACCTGGTGGCTGGAGATTGCGCCAGTCCTGGTGGCCCTGCCGGTACTCGTCCTGACCTTCAGGACATTCCGGCTGACGGACCTTCTGTACGGCCTGCTGGCCGCGCACATGATCATCCTGATCGTTGGCGGGCATTACACATACGCCGAGGTGCCCCTGTTCAACTGGCTGCGCGATGTCCTGCACGGCAGCCGCAACAGCTATGACGGTGTAGGCCATTTCGCGCAGGGTTTTGTGCCTGCCATTCTGGTGCGGGAACTGTTGCTGCGTACGTCCCCCCTGCGTCCCGGAAAGTGGCTGTTCGCGATAGTCGTATTCTCCTGCCTGGGGATCAGCGCCGCGTACGAGCTGGTGGAATGGGCTGTGGCCGTAGTGACCGGCGGGGACGGCGCGGCAGACTTCCTCGGCACCCAGGGTGATATATGGGATACCCAGAAAGACATGGCGCTGGCCGGCCTTGGCGCCATCCTGGCGCTTGTATCTTTGGGCCGCGCGCATGACCGAGCGCTGATTTTCCTCTCCCCCTGGGGGAGAGGTCGCGAAGGCTGAAAAGCCTGAGCGGGTGAGGGGTATTGCTGAGCATTCTTCCCTGCGACTCCTCACCTGTTCGCTGCGCTCACCTCCTCTCCCCCTGGGGGAGAGGAAAAGACGTCTACACCTGCTCCAGCAGCATGTTGATGTGGGGAATGTGTTCGCCGTCGTAGGCGTACACATCGCTGATCGCGCGAAATCCCATTTTTTCATAGGCCGGTTGCCGGTAGAGCTGGAGCGAGGTCCAGGCGGAACAGCCGGGATGGTGTGACCGAAGCCAGTCCAGGCGCTTTTCGATCATGGTGCGGCCAAGCCCCTTTCCACGATGGGACCGGGCCACGCACAGGCGGCCCAGGACAGCCTCTTTCCTTTTTACTCCCGGTGCAAACAGTCGTGAATATGCCACCAGCCTGTCCCCGTCATAGCCCAGCAGGTGCAGGGCTTTCTGGTCCTCGCCATCCGGATCTGCATAGACGGCCCGCTGTTCGTTGATAAAGACTTCGGCGCGCAGCTGCAGGATATCATACAGCTGCTGCAGTTCGAGATCATGGAATTCCAGGAGGGACCAGGAAAGGGAAGGGGGCATGGTGAGATTCCTCCACTTGCTGTGCTTGGTCGGAATGACAAAAAGGGCTTTGTCATCCTGAGCGGCGCGCAGTCGAGAGATCTCCGCCTGAAAGAGATCCCGCCACTCGGCTTTACAGCCTCGGTCGGGATGACATTTACTGCAGGGATATCAGACTTTATCCCGCCATGGCCTTGCGTCTGGGCGGTGTCGGATCGGCGTAGTCGAAGGTCAGGGCATCGTCCTTCAGCGCGATGCGCACTGCGCCGCCGTGGGTCAGCTTGCCGAACAGGAGTTCTTCCGCCAGGGGTTTCTTGACGTATTCCTGGATGGTGCGGGCCAGGGGACGTGCGCCCATGACGGGGTCATAGCCCTTTTTCGCCAGCCAGCCTCGCGCCTCGGGCGACAGTTCCAGCGTGACGCTGCGGTCGGACAGCTGGGCTTCCAGCTCGATGATGAACTTGTCGACCACCAGGGCCACCATGTCGGGCGACAGGGCGGCAAAGCCGATGATGGCGTCCAGCCGGTTGCGGAATTCGGGCGTGAACATGCGCTTGATGGCGTCCTCGTCCTCTCCCGTGCGGCCTTCGCGGCCAAAACCCAGGGCGGGTTTGGCCATGTCGGCAGCGCCGGCGTTGGTGGTCATGATCAGGATCACGTTGCGGAAGTTGACCGCCTTGCCGTTGGTGTCGGTCAGCTTGCCGTGGTCCATGACCTGCAGCAGGATGTTGAACAGGTCCGGGTGGGCCTTTTCCACCTCGTCCAGCAGCAGGACGCAGTGGGGATGCTGGTCCACCGCATCGGTCAGCAGGCCGCCCTGGTCAAAGCCCACATAGCCCGGCGGCGCGCCGATCAGGCGGCTGACCGTGTGGCGTTCCATGTACTCGGACATGTCAAAGCGGATCAGCTCGATGCCCAGCAGGTTGGCCAGCTGGCGGGCCACCTCGGTCTTGCCCACGCCGGTGGGGCCCGAGAACAGATAGTTGCCCACAGGCTTTTCGGGGGAGCGCAGGCCGGCGCGGGCCAGCTTGATCGAACTGGCCAGCGCCTCGATGGCCTTGTCCTGGCCGAACACCATGGTTTTCAGGTTGCGCTCCAGATTCTGGAGGGTTTCACGGTCATTGCGCGAGACCGACTTGGTGGGAATGCGGGCGATGCGGGCCACCGCCCCCTCGATATCGCGCACCCCGATGGTCTTTTTCCGGCGGGATTCGGGCAGCAGCGACTGGGCCGCGCCCACCTCGTCGATAATGTCGATGGCCTTGTCGGGCAGCTTGCGGTCGCCGATGTACTTGTCCGACAGTTCCACGGCCGCGCGGATGGCATCGCCCGTATAGCGGACCTTGTGATAGTCCTCGTAATAGGGTTTCAGACCCTTCAGGATCTTGATGGAATCCTCGACCGACGGCTCGTTCACGTCGATCTTCTGGAACCGCCGGACCAGCGCCCGGTCCTTCTCGAAGTGGGTGCGGTATTCCTTGTAGGTGGTGGACCCGATGCAGCGCAGGGCCCCGCCGGACAGGGCGGGCTTGAGCAGGTTGGACGCATCCATGGCGCCGCCGGATGTAGACCCGGCGCCGATGACGGTATGGATCTCGTCGATGAACAGGATCGCCCCGTCCCAGGCCTGCAGTTCCGCCACAACAGCTTTCAGGCGCTCCTCGAAATCGCCGCGATAGCGGGTGCCAGCCAGCAGGGTGCCCATGTCCAGGGAGAAGATGGTGGCGTTCTTCAGGACTGCCGGGACCTGGCCCTCCACGATCCGCTTGGCCAGCCCCTCGGCAATGGCGGTCTTGCCCACGCCTGGCTCCCCCACGAACAGGGGGTTGTTCTTGGACCGGCGGCACAGCACCTGGATGGTGCGTTCCACCTCCTGCTCGCGGCCAATGAGGGGGTCGATCTTGCCCGTGGCGGCCTTGCGGTTGAGGTTGATGCAGTACGCGTCCAGAGCCTCGGTCGATCCTCCCGCCTTGCGCGAGGGTTTTGCAGGGCCCGCAGGCGCGCCTTCCCCTCCGGCCTTCTCTCCGCCGCCAGCCTTCTCTCCGCCCTTGCCGTCCTTGCCGGTAGCCTTGGCGATGCCGTGAGCCAGGAAATTGACCGCGTCAAAGCGGGTCATGTCCTGTTCCTGCAGGAAATACACCGCGTGGCTTTCCCGTTCCGAGAACAGGGCCACCAGCACGTTGGCGCCGGTCACATCCTCCCGCCCCGAGGACTGGACGTGGATGGCGGCGCGCTGGATCACCCGCTGGAATCCGGCGGTGGGTTTTGCCTCTTCCCCCCGGGCGGATACCAGGGCGGTCAGCTCGGTGTCAATATAGTCGGCCAGATCCTTGCGCAGCTTTTCCAGGTCCACGCTGCAGGATTTCATGACGGTGGCGGCGTCCTGGTCGTCCACCAGCGCCAGCAGCAGGTGCTCCAGCGTGGCGTATTCGTGCCGCCGCTCCATGGCCAGCGCCAGCGCCCGGTGCAGGGTCTGTTCCAGATTCCGTGACAGCATGGGCGCCTACTCCTTTTCCAGCGTGCACTTCAGCGGATGCTGGTGGCGTATGGCCAGCCGCATGACCTGTTCCGCCTTTGTCTCCGCCACGTCCCAGGGGAATATACCACAGATTCCCCTGCCGTCATGGTGGACCTGAAGCATGATTTTCATGGCCTCTTCCCGGGATTTTCCGAAAAAGGTTTCCAGAATATGGACGACAAAGTCCATGGGCGTATAGTCATCATTGAGCATTAACACCTTGTACAGGGCCGGCCGGCGGGTCCTGGTCCTGACCCGCGTGGTCGTACCTGTTTCCGGCTGTTCCTTGGGGCGTTTCCGGGGCATGGCGTCCGTTCCCGTCGTATCTGCTTTCTGGCTTGCCCCCATTATACCAGAAAACAGGCTTTTTTTGTGTCAGCAGGGATTGTTTTCAGGGGGATATGGCAAAATCAGGCAGGGATGGTCCAGACGGGGGCTGCAGTTGAAGGAACGGGCCAGAACCGCGCGCCGGATTCTTGCGGAGGAAGGCGATGCCATCAGTCGCCGGCCCCTGACGGGGCGTATTGCCCTGGCCGCCGCCAGCTTCGATTTCTGGCTGGAGCGGCTGGGTTGGCCTGATGTAAAGCCGAACGTCTGGAATGACTGGAATAAATTGCATGCCCTTGTGAAGGCACTGCCGGACGAACAGCGCGATCTTCTGGCCTCCGATATGGAACTCCAGCTTGTCGCACTGCGCAGCCTGCAGGTTCCTGCCGGGTATTTCAGGTTCACGAACAGGATCATAGAACGGGCCTGGGAGGCATTTTCCGCAACAGACATTGCGCACACCCTGTTGCCGGTCTGGATGGAGGAAGCTTCTGCATGCCTCATTGACAGGAAAACCGGCGGTATTCCTGGCCGGTGGCTTGAGGAGATTCCCGGTGGCGAACCCATGCTTTCCATGGAGGCGCGGCAGAGACTTGATGCGGCTGGTATCACCCATGCCCGCTGCGTGCAGCTCATGAACGCAGCCAGCGCCGCCATAAACGATGCGTATATCGGGATTATGAGAGGTTATGGCATTGATGATCCGTCACCCGCCGTGCAGGTGCGCGATGCCGTTACACCGGAAGAGCGTGCCGACCAGTACAGCGCGTGGGTTGATGAAAACGGCTTTCCCTATTATCGCGTGGGCGATCGCTCGATGGCGGTGCTTGATCCGCGCCTGTGCATCCATATTGCCTTTCACGAGCCGCACCATGACATCCAGCGACGTCTCATGGGTCTGCGCAAGGCCGGGTTGCCGGAATACCTTGATGAGACGGTGCAGATATTTGACATGCACCGTGCGTATCAGGTCGTCAACTGTCCGCCCACGGTGTTTTTTGTCAACGACTGGCTGCGCCATCTGGCCATGGAAGCTTACCGCGGTGACCCGGTCGAGGAGACCGCCCTTTATCAGGGCTGGATGGCCGAACTGCACCTTGCAGCCGACAGCAGCCTGGGCCTGTCGCCTGTGGTACAGCATGTTCTGGGCCAGAAACCTTATCTCACCAGACACCTGCCGCCGGACATCCGGAGCTTGTTTGAAAACCATTGCCGGGAAAACGCGATGGCGGTCAGGGTGGATCCCCGGCCCTGAGTGTGTCCTACATCAGCCCTGGGACTTCCGGGTTCAGGCTGCTGCCAGGCGGGCAGAAGAAAACCGTTTCCAGTGTTTCAGGATCTGCCCGGTCCAGGGCCTGTTCCCGGCGCAGCAGGTTGTGGATAAAGCCTCTGAGGGTTGCCGGTCCGCCGTCCGGCAGGGCTGACAGCAGCAGCTTTGTCACGGCTCCGGGACAGGCCGTTTCCGATGTCGCAACGTGGCGCCTGACGAACTGTCCCCAGTCTGCTCCGGCCGTCTGCAGGACCAGAATCGTAAAGAGCATGTCACTGTCGCACACATCCTGGTGCAGGGTCACGATATCCACCCCATACAGGCCAGCCTTGTCCAGAACCGTCAGCGGGGACCATGTCCGGTCCAGCGGGAGGCCGTTCCAGGGCTCCGCAGGGCCTTCAGGGGACAGCAGGATGCCGGCATGGGTCAGGAAATACAGGGACCGGCAGATTTCCAGGGCTTCTGCGTTCCCTTCCGCAAGTTTTTCCAGGGCTGCCAGAACCTGATGTTCTTCACCCCGGTTCTCCAGCACCTGGTGGTCGCACCATGACAGGCGGGTTCTGTACAGGGGATGCAGTCTCATGGAGTGTGGCCTGGTTTTTCTGACTGGCGGACCCGGCGGGATTCGAACCCACGACCTCTGCCTTCGGAGGGCAGCACTCTATCCAGCTGAGCTACGGGTCCGCAAAGGTGCCGGCAACCTAGAGGGTATCCCCTTTCGGGTCAAGGGTTATGCCGGAATTCCTTGGCCGGATTTTCCCGCTTTATTTTAAGGTGCCTGCGGGTATTGAACCAATACCGAAGAGGAGTCAGTCATATGTTTGACCAGAAGACCATTGATGAAATCACGCAGTGGGCCACTGCAAGACGTGCAAACCGGAATGTAAACTTCTGGCTGTGGCTGGCAGGACTGGGAATTTGTGGATTTGGCAGCTGGCATGGTTCCAGATACAGCCTTGGGACAGAAAGACAGGAATTCATCACCATTACCGGGAAAGAGGTTTATGGTGACGCTGTGGGGCAGCCCCGCTTTATGGTGTGGGGGCAGCAGCCGGGCGGTCGGCCAGAGCTGTATGAGGTGGGTTCGTCCTGGCCTCGTCGGCACTTTGGACAGGCGGAGGTTTTCCGGAACCTAGAAGAAGACCAGATCTGTGCAGTGAGAGTACACTGGCAGCGCATGTCCTTACCCAGCCCGTATGCTCTGGGGGGCAACTATCCCAACATCCTGCATGTTGAATCGTGTTTTCCTCCCCCGGAGCCAAAGCCCTGAAAAGCCTTACCGGCGGGCAGTTTTTTTGAGGCTTTTCCACGCCACCCGGTCGGCGCCGCTGGGCAGGGGGATGCTGCCCCGGCTTTCCATCCACGCCGCCAGGTCTTTCCAGACTACCGGAGCCTGAAGGTCGCGCATCAACATGTGCCAGCCGTTCTCGTAGCTGGCTATGACGGGACCACCGGTTCCGGACTCAGGCAGGCGGGAAAGGAAAGTTTTTACAGATCCGGACTCCAGAACTTCCTCATGATGGCCATACAGCACCAGCATGGGTGGTGTGCCGGATAGTTGCGGGGCTGCCGCCAGGGCTGAGTCCATCAGGTCCACCAGCCCTGCCAGCGTATCCACGCGCGAGCCCTTGAGGAACAGGGGATCGTTGCCCAGGTCTTTCAGGACTTCCAGATTGTCCGTGGCCCGGATGTTCAGGTCCTGGGGCGGGCGGAAAGACACACCTGGAATGGTCCGCAGGGTCACCCACAGGGCCAGCCGGTGCAGGACCGGCATGGTCTCCCGCCCCCAGGTGGCCGGAGCGGACAGGATAAAGCCGTCCGGCTGTGCAGCCCTGAATCCTTCCCCTGAAGTCAGGGTGTGGATCACCATGGCCCCGCCCATGCTTTCGCCCAGCACATACAGGGGTATTTCCGGATACATGCGCCGCAGGGCCAGGGCGGCTGCGCGGACGTCGGATGCCAGCGTCTCCTGTCCCGCCCAGATCCCCGGCTGTGCCGATTGGCCAAAGCCGCGCTGGTCGTATGCGTACGTGGCGATCCCGGCGGCCTGCCAGGCCCGGGCGGGCATGTCAAAGGACCGGGAATAGTCATTGAACCCGTGCAGGGCCAGAACGACCGCTTCCGGCTTTTCCTTTTCCGGCAGCCAGCGGCGCAGGGGCAGGGATACCCCGTCCGGAGTGACATACGATGTGCTGTTCATGGAGGGTTCCTGCACGGATGGCCCCAGGGGCTGGAGTGTGGGGGCGCACGCTGCCAGCAGCGCGGCCAGAAAAAGGCTATGCCACCTGGGCATGGGAGTCCCGGGTCAGCTGCAGGAACACATCTTCCAGGCTGGCTTCGTCCACGCTGATGTCCACAACGCCGATCCCGGCAGCCTGCAGCGCCGCAAGAACCGGACCAATGCTGTCCCGGCTGGGTCTGTAATGAACCACCAGGCGGCGCGGACTAGGTTGTTCCGTGGTCCAGTCCGCAAGGCCGGGCGGGACGGCATTCAGGTCCCGGTCCAGCGTCAGGGTCAGGGTTTTGCTGTCCAGCCGGCCCAGAAGGGCAGGCGTATCCTCGCATGCGATGACCCTGCCGTGGTTGATGATGGCGATCCTGTCGCACAGGTCTTCGGCCTCTTCCAGATAATGGGTGGTCAGCACGATGGTTGTGCCGGCCCGGTTCAGGGTGCGCACATGGGCCCACAGGGTCTGGCGCAGCTCCACATCCACGCCGGCGGTGGGTTCGTCCAGGATCAGGATGGGCGGGGCGTGGACCATGGCCTTGGCCACCATCAGCCGCCGGCGCATGCCGCCTGACAGGCTGCGGGAGTATGCATCGGCCTTGTCCGTCAGGCCCACAGCGGCCAGAAGCTGGTCCGTCTGCCGCTCCCGGGCAGGAACGCCATACAGGCCGGCCTGCAGCTCCAGCAGTTCCCGCGGGGTGAAAAAGGCATCCAGGTTCAGCTCCTGCGGCACCACGCCCAGAGCCGCGCTGACACCTTTGGGATCCCGGTCCGGATCCCGGTCCCAGACCCGGATCGAGCCGGCGGTCTTTTTCACAAGGCCCGCCAGAATGTTGATGAACGTGGACTTGCCGGCGCCGTTGGGTCCCAGAAGCCCGAAGACAGAACCCCGGGGAATGTCCAGGTCGATGCCCTGCAGGGCTGTTTTCGGACCGCTTTTGCCCCGGGCGGCATAGGTTTTCACCAGACCGCGGACGGAGATGGCCAGATCAGGTAGGGGAGAATGGGTCATGCTGGTCCCCGATATTGATTGTCAGCGGATTATGCGTATCATGGCGCAGTTTTTCAAGGCACAGAGAGCCGGAACCCATGACCGAGACAGTTATTGTAGATACAGCATCAGCTCCCTGCGACGGTGGCAATGGTCCGCTGGGCCATCCCCGGGTGTGGCTGACGCTGGAGGGCGACGGCAGGGTCGACTGCCCCTATTGCTCCCGCCGGTTTGTACTGAAAGAAGGACCTTCCATGCGCACATTCAGAACTCTCGATGATTTCCAGGTTTCCGGAAAAACCGTTCTGGTGCGTGCTGATCTGAACGTGCCCATGCAGGACGGAAAAGTGACGGACACCACGCGCCTGGACCGGCTGGCCCCTACGCTGAACGAGCTGGCAGGGAAGGGGGCAAAGGTGGTTGTGCTGTCCCATTTCGGCCGTCCGAAAGGGGGGCCGGATACGCAGAATTCCCTGAAGCCCGTGGCGGCCGAGCTGGCCCGCTCCATGGGCCGGTCCGTGGCTTTTGCCGGTGACTGTGTGGGGTCGGTGGCGGAGGGCGCTGTGGCAGCCCTGAAGCCCGGCGATGTGGTGGTTCTGGAGAACCTGCGCTTTCATCCGGAAGAGGAAAAGAACGATCCCGCCTTTGCCGCGCGTCTGGCCCGGCTGGGGGATCTCTATATCAACGATGCATTTTCAGCGGCACACCGGGCCCATGCCTCGACCGAGGCTCTGGCCCGTCTGATGCCTAACGCGGCCGGTCGTCTGATGCAGGCCGAGCTGGAAGCGCTGGAAAACGCCCTGACATCGCCAAAACGTCCTGTGGCGGCCGTTGTGGGCGGGGCCAAGATCTCCACCAAGCTGGACCTGCTGGGCAATCTGGTGAAAAAGGTCGACATGCTGGCGCTGGGCGGCGGTATGGCCAACACCTTCCTGTACGCCCGGGGCGTGAACGTGGGCAAAAGCCTGTGCGAGGCTGACATGGCGGACCAGGCCCGGGCGATCATGGAAACAGCAAAGGCGGCCGGCTGCGAGATCATCCTGCCTGTGGACGCTGTTGTGGCGAAGGAATTCAGGGCCGGGGCTGAAAACCGGATTGTGTCTGTGGACGCCATCGCTTCTGACGAGATGGTTCTGGACGTGGGCCCGAAAAGCACGGGCATGCTGTCCACCAGACTGCAGGGTTGCAAAACGGTCGTCTGGAACGGCCCCATGGGCGCGTTCGAGATCAAACCCTTTGATGCCGGCACCAACATTGTTGCCGGATACGTAGCCAGCCTGACCCGGCAGGGCCGCATCCTCAGCGTGGCCGGTGGTGGCGATACGGCGGCGGCGCTTGCTGCTGCGGGCGCTGATCATGATTTCAGCTATGTGTCCGCAGCCGGCGGGGCGTTCCTGGAATGGCTGGAAGGCAAAACCCTGCCCGGTGTCGCCGCCCTGATGGCCGGATCGCAGGCCCGCAAGGAAGTGGCCTGAGTTTACCTCTCCCTCAAGGGGAGAGGTATAGTTTCGTCCTGTTGACTGGAGAGGGAAGGGGGCGTAGTCCTGTCCATAGAAAACCACAGACCTCTTGCAGAACCCGTCGGGACGAGGGGAATGCAAGGAACGAGGAGCGCAGAACCGCAGCGTACATGACGTACGTGAGGATTCGAGCACCGCAGTGACACAGCAGTCACCCGTCCCGGTCGGAGTTATGGAAGAGGTCTTAATGTCTGACAACCGCCCGCTCTCGCCCCATCTGCAGATCTACCAGCCCCAGCTGACGTGGCTGCTGTCCATCACCCACCGTTTCACCGGTGTGGCGCTGGTGTTTGGCCTGCTGATGTTTTCCTGGTGGATCATTGCCGTGGCTTCAGGCCCCGGACCTTACAGGGTCATGCAGGACTTCGTGCTCAGCTGGCTGGGCCAGATGATCCTGATGGGCTGGACGGTGGCCCTGTGGTTCCACATGCTCAACGGCATCCGTCACCTGGTGTGGGATGCCGGCTATGGCCTGTCCCTGAAGGCTGTCTACAGGTCCGGATGGGCCGTCGTTGCGGGAACGGCCGTTATGACGGTCATCACCCTGGTTGCCGCATACACCGCCATCATTCCCTGAGGCCGGACCATGGACAACAGCACATCCCGTTCTTTCCGCACTCCGCTGGGCCGGGCCCGTGGCCTGGGATCAGCCCACAGCGGCACCCATCACTGGCTGGGTTACAGGCTGGCGTCCCTGGCGCTGGTCCCCCTGAACCTGTGGCTGGTCTATTCCCTGATCAGGCACCTGGGTGTGTATCATCAGGTTCTGGTCCTGTGGATCCGCGAACCGCTTAATGCGTCACTGCTGATCCTGAACATCGTGTTCATGTTCCACCATGCCGCCGTGGGGCTGGAGGAGGTTCTGGCAGACTATGTCCAGACGCCCCTGCGTCGTCTTTTTGCCCTGGCGGCAGTCCGCGGTGTGCTTCTGGTTCTGGGCCTGGCGTGTACTGTCAGCGTCCTGACAGTCGCTTTTGGAAACCCTTCCTGATTTTACTTCTGCAAAAGAGGCAGGATCTGCGCCAGCAGGTCCGGTGAGCCAACAGCTACCGCATGGCCCTCGCTTTTCAGGGTCAGGGGGCGTCCGTGCCAGTCGGTCACCCGGCCTCCGGCCCCTTCAATTACCGGGACCATGGGCAGAAAATCGTGAGGACTCATTTTGGGTTCCACAATCAGATCCATATGCCCACTGGCGATCAGTCCATAAAAATAGCAATCTCCATGCCAGTTCATCTGGCGCACAGCCTTTGTCAGGCGGGAAATCCAGGTGTTTCCCAATGGTCCATTGTAGGCAGGATCATAAATACCCGCGTATGCATGATCCAGCCTGGAACAGGACCGGGTACGGACGGGTCTGCCGTTCCAGGTGGTGGCTTGATCCCTGCCGCCGATCCATCGTTCCCCCGTGACTGGAAAATCCATCATGCCCAGGACAGGGGTATTTCCCTGGCACAGTGTAATCAGCGTACCAAAAGTCGGACGACCAATGACAAAGCTTTTCGTCCCATCGATGGGGTCTATCAGCCAGGTGAATGCGCTGGTGCCGGTGGTCCTGTCAAACTCCTCCCCCTGAACGGTGTCGTCAGGGCGCTGGTCGGCCAGGATGTTCCGCAGCCGTTCCTCAATCTGCCGGTCCGCCAGGGTGACAGGCGAGGCATCTGCCTTGATTTCCACAGGCACAGGCTGGCGGTAATACCGTAGCGCAATTTCCCGCGCCGTATCGGCCAGCGTATGCACCAGGGAAAGAAAATCGGCAGGCATGGCATTCTCCGGCAGTTTGTGTAAAACAATAGCATCATGACACAGAGGCAGGACAGGGTCATGGCGACAGAAAAGGAAAAGCGCAGATACAGTCTGGAGCGCGAGGTGATCCTGGCCGTTCTGGTGCTTTACGGGGCCATGAGCCTTATTCTTCTGGCCATCCATTACCTGCAGCCGGAAGGGACAACCACTGTGACCTCGTCCCCGTCTCCGGCCCATGAACACTTCAGCGTTCCTGCTCCGGAGGGACAATGACAGATATTGACAGCCTCTGGGTCCGGATGATCGGCATGACCCCTGAAAACAGGCAGGCTGTGCAGGCCATGACAGGGGCAGATATCAGCACTGTGCCTGATATGGAAAGCGACGGGAACTGGCTTTATCTGCCGTTGCAGGTCATGGTCCGCAGTCCGGAGGGAATCGCCCGGCGCAGTTCCCTGTTCATCATGATGGGGGACCGGCAGCTTATCACTCTCCAGGACCAGGAAAACTTCCCGCCGTTTGCGGCGGCCTTGCGCTACATCCGCCGTCATCCGGAAGCCCTGGACAATCCCAGAACCCTGCTGTGCCTTGTCCTGCAGGTCCTCAACGAACAGGCCGGCAGGGTGATTGCCTCCATTGGTACGGCGCTGGAGGAGACTTCGGACGCCATCACGGCCATTACCGGTTCCCTCAATACAAAAAGGGAAGTGGGTGTCGGGGACATCAGCGACACGATGGTTGATCTGAACACACGGGAAGAGCTGATCTCCCGCTGTCTGGAGAGCCAGCTGTCCCTGGCCCGGGCGGCCAGGTATCTGGATATCGAGATTGCCGAGAGCGAGACCGACCTGCAGGCCCAGGTGCGCAACCTGCGGGCCGATATCAACGGGGTCAAGGAACATGCAGCGTTCGAGCATGACAAGGTGCGGTACCTGCAGAACGCTGTCCTGGCATCCCTGAACATCAAGCAGAACCAGATCGTCAAGATCTTCACCATCATCACGGCGGTGTTCCTGCCACCCACCCTGATCGCCAGCCTGTATGGCATGAACTTTGCCGTCATGCCGGAATTCAGCTGGAGGCACGGCTTTCCGGCGGTCATCCTGCTGACCCTTCTGACCTCTCTTCTGCCGCTGGTCTATATCAGGTACAGGGGCTGGCTGCGCTAGAGTGTACCGTCAATCAAACGGATAATGGCCATCTGACTTCAGCTTTCTCCGCTCCCGGTGCTCACGTACATTTATGTACGCTGCGCGCCGGTTCTCGAAAGCCTTGTCATCTGGCTCATTCTGCGTCGACTGACGGGTACACTCTGGAGCTTTTTGAGTCTCCTGTGTGTTTATCTTTTGTGCCTTTACAGAAACAGGAGAACAGACATGGAAACAGTCCGCAAGGTGGAACCCCCGGTGGGAGAAAACACCCGGAACAGTTCTTCCAGGGTTATTCCCTTCCTGATGGTGGAAGGGGCGGACCGCGTTCTTGAATTCATGAAAACGGCCCTGGGTGCGGAAGAAATCTTTCTCATGCGTCACAGCACCGGTACGATCTGGCATGCGCAGGTCAGGGTCGGCGATTCCCTGATTATGCTGGCTGATTCCATGGGAAAAAAGGAACACGCTATGCCTGCCATGCTCTATGTATATGTGGACGATGCCGATGCGTATTACAGAAAGGCGATTGCGGCAGGGGCTGTGTCAGTCATGGAGCCGGCAGACCAGTTCTGGGGTGATCGCAGTGGCGGTGTACGTGACAGCGGCGGGAATGTCTGGTGGCTGGCCACCAGGATTGAAGACCTCTCGCCTGAAGAGATGACCCGCCGGGGCCGGGATTATGAAAAACAGCATGCTGTCCGCTGATCCGGTCAAGTCCGGAAAACTTCAGTATCGTTGGTATTTTTCCAATGCAGGGCTCCTTTAGGGCTTCCATTTAAATTAAGAAAAATACCTAATGCTGAAGGGAGGTAATGGGCATTTATCTCTGCTGTTTTTCCGCAATCGGGGTTATACTGAAGCTGTCCTGTCTGAAAATGGCGGGGCCGGACTGTAGCAGGTCTGTCTTGCACGTACGGCAAAACGATATTTGCCGCCCCTGGCACAGAGCCGGGTGGCGGCGGCGCATGTCCAGGGCTTCGGCCTAAAGGTCGTCGTGGCTGTTGCAAGACGGTCTGCTAACACCCGGCCACCATGTCTGTCAGGCATGGTGGCTTTTTTGTCCGCGGGGTTGGCCATGACATCAGCAAATCCGGTCCGGAAAAAACACCAGGCGGGCCATGAATCCCTGTCAGTCCATGAATCCTGGAACAGGCCGCCGGTTCTCATCACCAGGGATGAGCTGAAAAAAATCGACGGACATGTGGGGCGGCAGGTACGCAGTATCCGTGTCATGCGCGGCATGAGCCAGGAAAGTGTGGCCCGCGCCATGGGCCTGACGTTCCAGCAGCTGCAGAAATACGAGCTGGGAAAAAACAGGATTTCCGCCTCCAGGCTGTACCAGCTGTCGACGATCTTCGGGGTTACGCCGCTTGCATTTTTTGATGGACTGTCCGTTCCGGAGGAGCAGGAGTCCCTGTCTCTGGGGCGCGAACATGTAAGCCTGATCCGGTATTACAACTCGGCGCCAAAGGCGGCCCGCAGGACCTGCCTGGATATGCTGCGGGCGGCAACTCCGGCCGGCGGAGATGATCCAGCCTGACCCGGCCGGGAAGGACCGGGAAATAATGGTGCCGGCTGAGGGGATTGAACCCCCGACCTTCGGTTTACAAAACCGCTGCTCTACCGCTGAGCTAAGCCGGCCCGGAATATACCCTGGACCGGGCGGACAATAGGCCGGGAAGATAACAAGCTCAAGAGTTTTTGTTGGCATGGCCGGGAACAGAAAATGGCAGCCGGTTGTCCGGCTGCCATATCCCGTACTTGCATATGTGCAGGATCAGCGTCTTCCCTGCCTGCTGCTGCGCGATCCGGACGAGCCTTCGCCACGGCTGCCGTACTCGCTGCCGCCGTAACCGCTGCGGCCGCCGTACTCTCCGCCCCGGCTGCTGTAGCCGCGTCCACCGGACGACGAACCCCTCTCTCCGGAACGGGAAGATGAGGAACCCCGGGAGGAGCGTCCGCCGGAGCGCTGCTGCCATCCCTGACGTGCAGCCTGCGAGTGACCTTCCGGGTCGCCGAACCAGCCGCTGGGCCCATGGTCTTCATTTTCCCATCCCTGACGTGCAGCCTGCGAGTGACCTTCCGGATCACCGAACCAGCCGCTGGGCCCATGGTCTTCATTTCCCCATCCCTGGCGGGCTGCCTGCGAGTGCCCTTCCGGATCACCGAACCAGCCACCACGGCTCTGACCCCGGTTATCACTCCGGCTGCGGCCCTGGCTGCGGGACTGCTGGCTCCGGCCCTGATCCTGGCTGCGGCTCCGGTATCCGTTACCTTCGTCATAACGGGAACGGCCGGAGGTCATCCGGGTGTCTCCGTCATCCTCTTCTTCGCTTTCCCAGGAAGAGGAATCATCGTCTTCCTCGAATTCCACGTCCTGGCCTTCATAGTCTTCCTCACTCATGAAGCGGCCTTCCTCGTCGCGCTCGGGAGAGCTGCGTCCTTCTCCCTGCTGGCTGCTGCGTCGACGGGAACTTCCGCCGGACTGTGACCGGGTATTGCGTGCCATTGCTGACCTCCTCCTTGTTGGTGTCACAGGACAAACAAGGTCTTTCCGGCAAGGGTTCCTGCCAGCTCCTGGATCTGTCGGGGTACTTCCGGCAGGGCGGTCAGCGGCGCCGTGCAACTTCGTACAGTGCCACAGCAGCGGCGTTTGAGACGTTCAGGCTGGGGATAGGGCCGGTGGCCGGCAGGCGCACAACCTCGTCGCAGGTTTCCATGGTCAGGCGGCGCAGGCCCGATCCTTCCGCCCCCAGAACCAGGGCCGTCCTTCCTGTCAGATCCACATCGGACAGGAGTCTCTGGCCCGATTCGGCCAGACCCACGCACCAGAAACCACTTTTCTGCAGGTCGCTCAGGGCCCGGGCCAGGTTTGTCACACGGACCAGCGGGACATGCTCCAGCGCGCCGCATGCGGACTTCGCCAGGGCCGGTGTTGTATCCGGCGCGTTCTTTTCTGTCAGAAACACGGCCATGGCACCGAAGGCGCAGGCCGAGCGCAGGACAGCGCCCACATTGTGCGGATCGGTCACCTGGTCC
>JALYJY010000012.1 GCA_030775045.1 Pseudomonadota bacterium
GTCATGCCCGGTGACAACGTCTCCGTCGACGTCGAACTCATCGCCCCCATCGCCATGGACGAAGGCCTCCGTTTCGCCATCCGCGAAGGTGGCCGCACCGTAGGAGCCGGAGTCGTGGCGAAGATTGTGAAGTAGGGGTGAAGGACGACAGGACCGTCCGGCGGATGGTCCTGTTTTTTGATTGCATGCGGGACGGATAGACGCTAGTTTCGCCGACCTTATCAGGGTGAAAAGTAATGCAGACTCAGAAGATCAGGATCCGGTTGAAGGCCTTTGACCATCGTATTCTGGACAATTCCGCCAGGGAGATTCTGGATACGGCGCGCAGGACAGGGGCGCAGGTTCGCGGCCCGATTCCCCTGCCCACACGGACACAGCGGTTCACAGTCAACCGCTCGCCCCATGTGGACAAGAAATCCCGCGAGCAGTTCGAGATCCGGACGCACATGCGCCTGCTGGATATCATCGACCCGACGCCGCAGACAGTGGATGCGTTGATGAAACTGGACCTGGCATCAGGTGTGGACGTGGAGATCAGAGCCTGAAAAGGTGGGGACCTCTCCCTTGTGGACGTCCCTTGAGAATGGAGAAGTCAAATGCGGACCGGACTGGTCGCACAGAAAGTGGGAATGACCCGGGTCTTTACGGACGAGGGGCAGCACGTTCCTGTAACAGTGCTGAAGGTTGAGCATTGCCAGGTTGTGGCCCGGATGACCGGGGAAAAGAACGGCTATGATGCCGTCCAGCTGGGCGTGGGCAAGGCAAAGGTCAAGAACACGACCGAAGCCATGCGCGGCCACTTTGCAAAGGCCGGAGTCGAGCCGAAAAGAAAGCTGGTGGAATTCCGGGTTTCTGCGGACATGCTGCTGGATCCGGGTGCGGAAGTCACCGTGGACCATTTTGTGACCGGCCAGTTCGTGGACGTCACCGGCACCACCATCGGCAAGGGCTTTGCCGGTGCGATGAAGCGCTGGAATTTCGGCGGTCTGCGCGCCACCCACGGTGTTTCGCTGTCCCACCGCTCCCATGGTTCTACAGGTCAGCGCCAGGATCCCGGCCGCGTCTTCAAGAACAAGAAGATGGCCGGCCATCTGGGTAACGAGAGGGTGACAACCCAGAATCTGAAGGTTGTTTCCGTGGATGCAGAGCAGGGTCTGATCCTGATCCGGGGTGCAGTGCCCGGAGCGTCGGGTTCCTGGGTCCTGGTCCGGGATGCGGTCAAGAAGCCCCGTCCGAAGGAAGCGCCGGTTCCTGCGGCCGTAAAAGCCGCTCCGGAAGTCGCGTCCGCGCCTGCAGCTGAAGAACAGAAGGGCTGACGGTCATGAAAATTTCTGTAAAAAATCTGGACAACAAGGTCGTGGGCGAGATTGACCTGAATGACGAAATCTTCGCCCTGCCTGCCCGCAAGGACATTCTGCATCGCATGGTTGTGTGGCAGCTGGCCAAACGCCGCTCCGGCAACCACAAGACCAAGGGTGTCAGCGAGATCAGCGGTACAACCCGCAAGCCCTGGAAGCAGAAGGGAACAGGCCGGGCCCGTGCAGGGTCGCTGCGCTCTCCCCAGTTCCGCGGCGGCGCGGTGATTTTCGGACCCGTTGTGCGCAGCCATGCCACCGATCTTCCCAAAAAGATCCGCAGACTGGCCCTGAAAACGGCGCTGTCAGTCAAGGCGGCAGAAGGCAAGCTGCTGGTTCTGGATGCGGCCCGCACAGGGTCGCACAAAACGAAGGATCTGGCAGCGAAGTTCAAGACTCTAGGACTTGAATCCGCCCTGGTGATTGACGGGGCCAATCTGGATGAAAACTTTGTCCGTGCGTCCGGCAACCTGCCCATGATCCACGTGCTGCCCGAACAGGGCGCGAATGTGTATGACATCCTGCGGCGGGACATGCTGGTTCTGACGCGCAACGCCATCGAGCAGCTTGAGGCGCGACTGAAATGAACAAGGCCATGAAAGCAGAAAAGGCAGAGGCAGAAACCGCTGCAGAGTGGATGTACACCATCATCCGCAAGCCCCTGATTACGGAAAAGACCACCCTGATCTCGCAGAACAACCAGGTGGTTTTCCAGGTGCGGCAGGATGCCACAAAGCCACAGATCAAGGCTGCAGTGGAAAAACTGTTCAGCGTCAAGGTCAAGGCGGTCAACACGCTGGTGGCCAAGGGCAAGACCAAGCGTTCCCGGGGCAAGACCTATCGTCGTGCGGACGTGAAAAAGGCCATCGTGACCCTGGCGGAAGGCAGCCAGATCGATTTCACAGCTGGCATCCAGTAAGGGGGAGGAATAACCAATGGCACTGAAAACCTTCAATCCCCTGACCCCCTCGACCCGGCAGCTGGTCCAGGTTGACCGTTCCGAATTATGGAAGGGAAAGCCCGTCAAGGCGCTGACCGTGGGTCTGTCGAAGAGCGGCGGCCGCAACAACATGGGCCGTCTGACAGCGTTCCGCGTTGGCGGTGGGCATAAAAAATCGTACCGTCTGGTGGACTTCAAGCGCCGCCAGTTCGATGTTCCGGCCACGGTCGAGCGTCTGGAATATGATCCCAACAGGACAGCCTTTATCGCCCTGATCCGCTATAAAACCGGGCAGCTGTCCTACATCCTGGCGCCCCAGAGACTGAGGGCCGGTGATGTGGTTGTCTCGGGCGAGCGTGTGGACGTAAAGCCCGGCAACGCCATGCCCCTGAAAAACATTCCGGTGGGTACCATCGTCCACAATGTGGAAATGAAGCCGGGCAAGGGCGGCCAGATGGCCCGCTCGGCCGGGTCCTATGTCCAGGTGGTGGGCCGCGACCAGGGATATGCCCAGCTGAAAATGCCCTCGGGTGAGGTGCGCATGGTCCGGGCCGAATGCATGGCCACCATCGGCGCTGTGTCCAATCCGGACCAGCTGAACGTGGTGATTGCCAAGGCCGGCCGCTCGCGGTGGCTGGGGATCCGTCCCTGCGTGCGCGGTGTGGCCATGAACCCTGTTGACCATCCCCTCGGGGGCGGTGAGGGCAAGTCAGCGGGTGGCCGTCATCCTGTGACGCCCTGGGGCAAGCCGACCAAGGGAAAGAAAACACGCAACAACAAGCGCACGGATCGCATGATCCTGCGTGACCGTCGCAAGAAGTAAGGGAGCCGTATCGTGGCACGTTCAGTATGGAAAGGGCCGTTTGTTGATGGCTATCTGCTGAAAAAGGCAGAAAAGGCCAAGAACAGCGGGCGCAACGAGATCATCAAGACATGGTCGCGCCGCTCCACCATCATGCCCATGTTCGTTAGTCTGACTTTTGGCGTTTACAACGGCCACAAGTTCCTGCCCGTCCTAGTGACGGAGAGCATGATCGGCCACAAGCTGGGAGAGTTTGCTCCCACCCGCACATTCAACGGCCATTCCGGTGACAGGAAAGCCGCAACCACGACAACAGCAGCGCCGGCAGCGGCCTCAAAGAAGGAGTAAGCCATGGGCAAGCCGAAATCCCCAAGGCGGCTTTCAGACGAGGAAGCCAAGGCTGTTGGAAGGGTCATACGCACCAGCCCCCGGAAGCTGAACCTGGTGGCAGGACTGATCCGCGGCAAGAAAGCCTCGACAGCACTGGCTGATCTGGCCTTTTCACCCCGCAGGATTGCCCTGGAAGTGAAAAAGGTTCTGGAATCCGCGATCGCCAATGCCGAGAACAACCACCAGCTGGATGTGGATCGCCTGTACGTAACAGAAGCCCATGTGGGCCGCGCGTTCGTGATGAAGCGCTTCCATGCCCGGGCCCGCGGACGTTCCAGCAGCATTGAAAAACCTTACAGTCATCTGACCGTGGTTGTCCGTGAACGTCAGGAAACCGCAACCGGGGAGAAAGCCTGATGGGACAGAAAGTCAATCCGATATCCCTGCGCCTTGGCATTAACCGTATGCCCGACAGCCGCTGGTATTCAAAAAAGGAATTCGGAAAATTCCTGCTGGATGACGTGAAGATCCGGGATTTCATCCAGGACAAAATCCGCCAGGCCGGCGTCAGCCGCATCATCATCGAGCGTCCGGCAAAAAACAGGATTCATATCACGATCCATGCGGCCCGTCCCGGTGTGGTCATCGGCAAAAAGGGCGCGGATATTGACAAGCTGCGCGGTGAGATTGCGAAGATGACGGGCGGCGAGATCACCCTGAACCTGATCGAGATCCGCAAGCCGGAAATCGATGCAAAGCTGGTGGCGGAAAACATCGCAAGCCAGCTGGAACGCCGTGTGGCCTTCCGGCGCGCCATGAAGCGGGCGGTCCAGTCTGCCATGCGCCTGGGTGCCCAGGGCATCCGGATCAACTGCAGCGGCCGTCTGGGCGGTGCTGAAATCGCCCGTATTGAGTGGTACCGCGAGGGGCGGGTTCCCCTGCATACCCTGCGGGCCGATCTGGATTACGGTGTTGCTACGGCAAAGACAACCTATGGAACCTGTGGTGTGAAGGTCTGGATCTACAAGGGCGAAATCTTGGCCCATGATCCGTCAGCCCAGGAAAAGCGCGCGACAGAGGGAAGCTCTGTTGCGGCCAGATCCTGATATGAGGCAGAAACCATGCTGAGTCCAAAACGCACAAAATTCCGCAAGGCTCATAAGGGGCGTATCCGCGGGACAGCCAAGGCAGGCACATTGCTCAATTTCGGGTCCTATGGCCTGAAGGCCATCGAGCCGGCCCGCGTGACTGCCCGCCAGATCGAGGCGGCCCGCCGGGCCATCACGCGCCACATCAAGCGCCAGGGCCGTGTGTGGATCCGCATTTTCCCGGATCTGCCTGTCAGTATCAAACCGGCCGAAGTCCGCATGGGTTCGGGCAAGGGATCGCCTGAATACTGGGCTTGCCGCGTCCATCCCGGCCGCATCATGTTCGAGCTGGACGGTGTTTCTGCAGTGATTGCCCAGGAAGCCTTTGCACTGGCTGCGGCAAAACTGCCAATCAAGACCCGGATCGTGACCCGGCCGGGTGAGGGGAGCTGACCATGAAAACAGCAGAATTGCGCACAAAGACCGATGACGAGCTGGCAGGCCAGCTCACGTCACTGCGCCAGGAACAGTTCAACCTGCGCTTTCGCGGGGCCATGGGACAGAACGAGGGAACGGCGCGGATCGGAACCGTCAGGAAGACGATCGCGCGGATCAAAACCATACTGGGTGAGCGCCAGAACAGCGCCACGCCATCACGGAAAGGGAAATAGCGTATGCCGCGTCGTCAGCTTACAGGCACGGTGGTGAGTGACAAAAACGACAAGACTGTGACAGTCCTTGTGGAGCGTCGCGTTATGCACCCCGTCTACAAGAAGTTCATTCGCCAGTCGAAAAAATATGCCGCCCATGATGAACACAATCGCTTCAAGACCGGCGATGTGGTAACCATCTGCGAGAATCGACCCATCTCGAAAACGAAACGCTGGGTTGTTGTGACCGATGATACTGCCGCTGAAGCCGGCAGGTCCTGATCAGGGGAGAGTGAAATGATCCAGATGCAAACCAGCCTGGATGTGGCCGACAACAGCGGGGCCCGCCGGGTGCAGTGCATCAAGGTGCTGGGGGGATCCAAACGGAAGAACGCCTCAATCGGTGATGTGATTGTGGTTTCCGTCAAGGATGCGATTCCCCGGGGACGCGTGAAAAAGGGCGAGGTCCACAAGGCTGTCATCGTTCGTACAGCAAAGGAATTCTATCGCCCGGACGGTACCGCAATCCGCTTTGATACAAACGCTGCCGTTCTGATCAACGCCCAGGGCGAGCCGATCGGGACCCGTATTTTCGGCCCCGTGACCCGCGAGCTGCGGTCCACCGGCTTCATGAAAATTATTTCGCTGGCAGAAGAGGTGGTATGATGGCTGCGCGAATCAGGAAAAATGACAGGGTTGTTGTCCTGACAGGAAAGGACAGGGGCAAGACCGGCGAGGTCCTGCAGGTTCTGCCGAAGGAAGACAGGGTGGTGGTCAAGGGTGTTGCGCTGGTAAAGCGCCACCAGAAGGCCACGCCGGCCCGCCAGGCCGGGGTCGTGGAGAAAGAGGCCTCCATCCACATCTCGAACGTGGCTTTCGCCGACCCGAAAACCGGCAAGCCCACCCGCATCGGCTTCAGGATTCTGGAAGACGGCCGCAAGGTCCGTGTTGCAAAATCCTCCGGCGAAATTATCGAATAGCAGAGGGCGTTATGGCTGCAAGATTGCAGGAACATTACAGGAAGGTGGCTGTGCCGGCGCTGATGAAGCAGTTCGGTTATGGCAACATCATGCAGGTACCGCGTCTGGAAAAGATCGTGGTCAACATGGGTGTGGGCGAGACAACGACAGATACCCGCAAGATCCAGTCTGCCGCGGCAGACATGGCGGCCATCACAGGCCAGAAGCCGGTTGTCACAAAGGCCCGCAAGTCGATCGCCCAGTTCAAGGTCCGTGACAACATGCCCCTGGGATGCAAGGTGACCCTGCGCCGGGACCGGATGTACGAATTCATGGACCGCCTGGTGAACATCGCACTGCCCCGGGTCCGCGACTTCCGCGGGATTTCGGGCAAAAGTTTTGATGGCCGCGGTAACTATGCCATGGGTCTGAAAGAACAGCTTGTGTTCCCGGAAATCAGCTATGACGCGATTGATGAGGTTCGGGGTATGGACATTATTTTTGTAACCACGGCAAAAACCGACGAGGAAGCCCGGGCGCTTCTCCGTCACTTTGAAATGCCGTTCCGGGACTGAGCGGCGAGGAAAACAGACATGGCCAAGACAAGTTCAATCGAAAAAAACAACCGCCGCACACGGCTGGCGCAGAGGTATGCCGCAAGGCGCCAGAAGCTGAAGGCCATTACGGGCGATCGCTCCCTTCCGATGGAAGAGCGTTTTGCCGCCGGCCTGCAGCTGGCCAGCCTGCCGCGTAACTCCAGCCGGACCCGCATCAGGAACCGTTGTGCCCTGACCGGACGTCCCAGGGCTGTCTACAGAAAATTCCGGCTGTCCCGGATGGCGTTCCGCGAACTGGCCTCAAAGGGGCTGATTCCGGGCGTCGTCAAGGCCAGCTGGTAAGGGAGGATCACAGACATGATGACCGATCCACTGGGTGATATGCTGACCCGCATCCGCAACGGCCAGAGCGCCCGGCGCCCGGCTGTTGCCGCGCCGGCTTCCGGCCTGCGGGCGCGCGTTCTGGATGTGCTGCAGCGGGAAGGCTATATCCGCGGCTATACGCAGACGGAAGAGCGTCCCGGCGTGCATGTTCTCAACATCGAGCTCAAGTACCACGAGGGCGAGCCTGCGATCCGCGAGATCAACCGGGTGTCCACGCCCGGACGGCGCGTCTATATGAAAATCAGGGAACTTCCCCGTTTCTACAACGGACTGGGGATTTCCATCCTGTCCACACCCCGCGGGGTCATGTCGGACAGCGAGGCCCGCACCGAGAATGTCGGTGGCGAGCTTCTGTGCCAGGTATTCTAGGGGGAACCATGTCACGTATCGGAAAACATCCTGTTGTTGTTCCTTCCGGGGTCACGGCGACCGTCAACAAACAGGTCGTGTCGGTGAAGGGAAAGCTGGGTGAGCTGAAACTGGCCCTTCCCGATGACCTGTCTGTTGTTCTGGATCAGGGGAAGATTGTCATCCTGCCGCGCGACAATGACAACGAGCGCGCACGGCAGGCGTGGGGCACAAACAGGACTCTTGTGGCCAATATGGTCAAGGGTGTCAGTGAAGGATTCTCCACGTCCCTGGAAATCAACGGCGTAGGTTTCCGCGCGGCTGTCCAAGGGAAGGACCTTGTCCTTCAGCTGGGCTTCAGCCACGAGGTCAAATATCACATTCCTGCCGGGATCACCATCAAGGCAGACAAACCGACCAACATCACGATCAGTGGTGCTGACCGTCAGCGCGTCGGTCAGGTTGCGGCGGAAATCCGCGGTCTGAAAAAGCCTGAACCCTACAAGGGCAAGGGCATCAAGTATGACAATGAAGTCATCCTGCGCAAGGAAGGCAAGAAGAAATAACGGGGTCATGAGATGAAAACTGTCAGACAACTTCTTGAACGCCGCCGCCAGCGGGTTCGTTTCCAGATCCGGAAAAAGGCAACCGGCAGGCTGCGCCTGTCTGTTTTCCGCTCCGCACAGCACATCTATGCCCAGATCATTGATGATGCCAAAGGCCATACAATGGCCGCAGTATCCACCCTGGACAAGGATCTCAGGCCATCCCTGAAATCCCCGTCCAATGCTGACGCGGCGAAGGTTGCGGGGCTTCTTCTGGCAAAAAAGGCAAAGGCCGCCGGAATCGACACTGTTGTGTTTGACCGCGGGGGCTATCTGTTCCATGGCCGGGTGAAAGCCCTGGCCGAAGGCGCCCGTGAAGGCGGACTTCTGTTCTGAGGAAATGATACATGGCAAAAGCTGAAAGAACCGAACGCCAGCGTGACCGGGCTCCCCGCGACCGCGAGGAATCAGAGCTGATCGAAAAGCTGGTTGATATCAACCGCGTCGCCAAGGTCGTCAAGGGCGGCCGGCGCTTCGGCTTTGCTGCTGTCGTGGTCGTAGGCGACGGCAAGGGCAAGGTCGGCGTAGGCGCCGGAAAGGCCCGCGAAGTCCCCGAGGCTGTCCGGAAAGCTACCGAGCAGGCAAAGCGCGCGATGATCCGCGTGCCGCTGCGCGAAGGCCGGACCATTCATCACGACATCGAAGGTCATTACGGTTCAGGCCGTGTAGTCCTGAGATCAGCCCCCGCAGGTACCGGTATCATTGCCGGTGGTCCGATGCGCGCCATTTTCGAGGCTCTGGGGATCCAGGATGTGGTAGCCAAGTCTGTGGGCACATCCAATCCGCACAACATGATCAAGGCAACCCTGGACGGGCTTGCAAGGATGGTCAGTCCCCGTTCTGTGGCGGTCCGTCGTGGCAAGCGGGTGAATGATATCCTGGGCCGCAAGGACAAGGATGCCGCAGCTGCTGATGCGAATGATGCAAAAGAGGTGGCGTGATGGCTGAAACAGAAAAGAAAAAAACGTCTCCTGCCGCGAAAAAGCCGGCTGCTGCAAAAGCAAAACCGGCTGCGCCTGAAAAGACAATGAAAGCCGCGAAGCCGGTGAAGGCTGCTGCTGCCCCTGCGAAAAAAGAACACAAGGGCGGCCTGCTGGTGATTACACAGATTGCCAGCCCCATCGGGCGCCACAAATCCCAGAGGGATACTCTCGTGGGTCTGGGCCTTAACAAGCTGGGCCGGACGCGCCAGCTGGAAGACACACCGTCAGTCCGGGGCATGATCACAAAAGTCAGGCACCTTGTGCGTGTGGGCAGTGACGGACAGGGTGGGGAGCAGTAACCATGAAACTCAATGAATTGCGTGACAATCCCGGCGCCCGCAAAAAGCGCATGCGTGTGGGACGGGGTATCGGTTCGGGCAAGGGCAAGACCTCCGGCCGTGGCGTAAAGGGCCAGAAGGCCCGCACCGGCGTGTCCATCAAGGGCTTTGAAGGGGGCCAGATGCCCCTGCAGCGTCGTCTGCCCAAGCGCGGGTTCAACAACATCTTCAAAAAGCAGTATGGCCTCATCAATGTGGGTGCTATCCAGAAAGCCATTGATGCCGGTACGCTCAGCGTGTCACAGCCCCTGACGGCAGAAACCCTGGAAAAGGCCGGTCTGGTCCGGCCGGCCCGGGACGGGATCCGTCTTCTGGGCAAGGGAGAACTGAAGGCAAAAATCTCCCTGGTGGTGGACGGCGCATCGGCTTCTGCCATACAGATGGTGGAAAAGGCCGGCGGAAAGGTGACACTGAACCAGCCTGCGGCGGAGGCAGGACAAAAGGCATGACATGAACCTGCGCAGGGGGCGGGCCGTCCTGGTC
This sequence comes from Pseudomonadota bacterium, assembly GCA_030775045.1. NCBI lineage: Bacteria > Pseudomonadati > Pseudomonadota > Pseudomonadota bacterium. Next base: position 9,823 of record JALYJY010000012.1, read on the forward strand.
CGGATCCCTGCCGCGGGTTTTCCTGTCAGCGCAGACAAAGGGGCAAGTCATGGCATCTGTGGCCGAACAGTTTGCTGCCAACATCAATCTGGGAGCCTTCTCAAAGGCCACCGAGCTGAAGCGGCGCATCTGGTTTACCCTGGGGGCCCTGATCGTCTATCGTCTTGGCACCTATATTCCCCTTCCGGGCGTCAATATTGCTGCCTTTGCTGATTTTTTCACGGCCCGGGGCGGCGGGATCCTGGACCTGATCAACATGTTCTCGGGTGGCGCCATCTCGCGCATGACCATTCTGGCCCTGAACATCATGCCGTATATCTCGGCGTCCATCATTGTCCAGCTTCTGGCGGCCCTTGTGCCTGCCCTTGACCAGCTGAAAAAGGAGGGGGAGGGCGGACGCAAGAAACTGAACCAGTACACCCGTGTCCTGACAGTCCTTCTGGCGACCATGCAGGCCTGGGGGGTTGCCATGGGGCTGCAGTCCATGGATGCCGGCGGCGTTCCTGTTGTTGTGAATTCCGGTCTGTTTTTCCAGGCTTCCACCGTCATTACCCTGGTGGGCGGCACCATGTTCCTGATGTGGCTGGGGGAACAGATCACGGCCCGCGGAATCGGCAACGGCATTTCCCTGATCATCTTCGCCGGTATCGTGGCAGGCCTGCCCCATTCCCTTGCGGCCATTTTCGAGCTGGGCAGGACAGGAACCCTGTCCACATTCCTGATTCTGGGAATCATGGTCATGGCGATGGCTATCATCATGTTCGTGGTGTTCATGGAGCGGGCCCAGCGCCGCGTCCTGGTGCAGTATCCCAAAAGGCAGGTGGGCAACCGCATGTATGGGGGCGAATCGTCCCATCTTCCACTCAAGCTGAACACGGCGGGCGTGATTCCACCGATTTTTGCCAGCTCCCTGCTGCTGCTGCCCCTGACCATTGTGGGGTTTAGCGGCGCCGGGGCTGAAGGCAGCGGCTGGCTCCGGACCGTGGCAACCTGGCTGGGTCATGGACAGCCCCTGTATATGGTCCTGTATGCAGCGCTGATCATCTTTTTCTGCTTTTTCTATACCGCCATTGTATTCAATCCGGCTGAAACCGCCGAGAACCTGAAAAAATACGGCGGGTTTGTCCCGGGGATCCGTCCAGGCAAGACCACGGCAGACTATTTCGACAGGCTGCTGACGCGCCTGACGGTGATCGGGGCGGCCTATCTGGCCTTTGTGTGCCTTCTGCCGGAATTCATTATTTCCCGGTTTTCGTCCATTCCTTTCTATCTGGGCGGAACCAGCCTGCTGATCGTGGTGACCGTGACCATGGATACGGTGACCCAGATCCACTCCCACCTTCTGGCCCACCAGTACGAGGGCCTGATCCGGAAATCCCGGCTGAGGGGGAGGAAAGAGTGAACCTGATCCTTCTGGGTCCTCCGGGGGCCGGAAAGGGAACACAGGCCCGCCGGCTGGAAGAAAAACTGGGAATCAGGCAGCTGTCCACAGGCGAGATGCTGCGTGCCCTGATTGCAAAAAATACGCCGCTGGGACGTGAGGCAGCCTCGTACATGAACCAGGGAAAACTGGTTCCCGACGACATCATGATCCGCATGATCGAGGACAGGCTGCTGCAGCCCGACTGTGCCCGGGGCGTCATCCTGGACGGGTTTCCCAGAACGGTAGCCCAGGCGGAGGCGCTGCAGGCCATGCTGGCCAGACGCTCCCTGTCCCTGGATGCGGTGATCCTGATGCAGGTGGATGAGTCTGCCCTGGTGGAACGGATTGCTGGCCGGTTTTCCTGTGCGAAATGCGGTGAGGGCTATCACGACAGGTTCAGGAAGCCGGCGCGGGAGGGACTCTGTGATCGCTGCGGATCCCGCGAATTTTCCCGCAGGGACGATGACCGGCCGGAAACGGTCCGGACCCGCCTTGAGGCCTATAACAGGCAGACAGCGCCTATCCTGCCGTTTTACCGGGAGAAGGAGCTTCTGAAGACAGTGGATGGTATGGCGGACATCGACGAGGTTTCCCGCCAGATAGACCGCATCGTCCATGCATGTGAAACGGCTTGACTTAAGGGGGCGGGGTTCTGTATTACCGGGCTTCCGGATTTCCGGAAGGCCGCCCTGTCCCTGGACTGCAGACTCTGGTTCGGGAAGACGGGAAAGGCCTTCCCTGCATTTTTTGTGATTTAAGGAGAATCGACGTGGCCCGTATCGCTGGCGTCAACATACCAACCCAGAAAAGGGTTCTGATTGCACTGCAGTACATCACCGGAATCGGCCCTGCAAAGGCCCGGCAGATCTGTGACAAGGTGGGTATTCCGGACGAGCGCCGGGTGAACCAGCTGACCGATGCCGAGGTCCTGCGCATCCGCGAGACCATTGACGCCGACCATGTGGTCGAGGGTGACCTGCGGCGTGAGACTTCCATGAACATCAAGCGCCTGATGGATATGGCCTGCTATCGTGGGCTGCGCCACCGCAAGGGCCTTCCGGTCCGGGGCCAGCGCACGCACACCAACGCCCGCACCCGCAAAGGGCCTGCCAAGGCCATCGCCGGCAAGAAGAAAACCGTATAACCGTTCCAGAAACAGGAAAGAACCATGGCCAACCCCGCTGCCACCAACCCCGCTGCCACCGGCACATCGTCTGCTGCCGGCGCTGCCCGTGTCCGCCGCCGTGAGCGCAAAAATATCACGTACGGAGTCGCGAGGGTGTATGCTCCGTTCAACAACACCATCATCACCATCACGGATGCGCAGGGAAACACGATTTCCTGGTCGTCAGCCGGCACCATGGGATTCAAGGGATCGCGCAAGTCGACGCCCTATGCGGCCCAGATGGCCGCAGAAGACGCTGGCCGCAAGGCCATGGAGCACGGGGTGAAGAATCTGGAAATCGAGGTCAAGGGCCCCGGTGCCGGTCGCGAATCGGCCCTGCGCGCCCTTCAGACTGTGGGCTTCCAGATCTCCTCGATCCGGGACGTGACGCCCATTCCGCACAACGGCGTGCGGGCCCGCAAGAAAAGGCGCGTCTGACAGTATTTTCCCGCGAAGGGACTGCTCCGGGACATTCCTGGCTGCCTGCCACCAGGAATACGAATTGGAGCCGCCCTTCCGGGAACCGGTACAGGACAGGTCCTGTATCCGGACATCACAGGACAAGGCAAGGGAGTTTGTCGTGATACAGAAAAACTGGACTGAACTGATTGACGCCACCAGGAAGGTTGCGCCCGGGGTTTCTCCCAACGTGGCCACCATCGTTCTTGAGCCGCTGGAGCGCGGATTCGGGCTGACGCTGGGCAATGCCCTGCGCCGGATCCTGCTGTCATCCCTGCAGGGGGCCGCTGTGGCTTCCATCCAGGTGGATGGGGTTGTGCATGAATTTTCGTCGATTCCCGGCGTCCGGGAAGACGTGACAGACCTGATCCTGAACATCAAGGGACTGGCCCTGAAATCAAATGCCGAGGGTTCACGGCGCATGCGCCTGTCGGTGCAGGGGCCGGGAGAGATCAGGGCTTCTGCCATCGAAACAGGACCGGATGTCCAGATTATGGATCCGGACCATGTGATCTGCACCCTGGACAAGGGCGCCCGCCTGAACATGGAAATGGTTGTGAAAACGGGCAAGGGCTATGTGGCCGGATTGCTGAACCGTCCGGAAGATGCGCCCATCGGCCTGATTCCGGTGGACTGCCTGTTCAGCCCGGTTCGCAAGGTCTCCTACAAGGTGGATAACACCCGTGTGGGCCAGGTGACGGACTATGACAAACTCTCCCTGACAGTCGAGACCGATGGAACCATCTCGCCGGAAGATGCTGTGGCCCTTGCAGCCCGCATCATGCAAGACCAGCTGCAGGCTTTCATCAATTTCGAGGAGCCAGCCATCCAGGCCGCAGACCGCCGGGCTGATGAACTGCCCTTCAACAGGAACCTTCTGCGCAAGGTGGACGAGCTGGAACTGTCTGTCCGTTCGGCCAACTGCCTGAAGAACGACAACATTGTGTATATCGGCGATCTGGTCCAGAAGACCGAGGCCGAGATGCTCCGCACGCCAAATTTCGGCCGGAAATCCCTGAACGAGATCAAGGAAGTCCTGACCGGCATGGGCCTGCACCTGGGCATGCAGATTCCCGACTGGCCGCCCGAGAATATCGAGGAGATGGCCAGGAAAATGGAAGAGCCTTTCTGAACCCTGACTGCCCCGGCGGAGGGATCGTATTCCGCAAGGGTTATGGTGACCCGGCTGTCCCGTACAGCGTTTGAAGTGCTGGCGGGGACAGAAACGACGATCGGTTCCCCGCGGGGGCCAGGATAAAGAGGAGACAGGGCCATGCGTCATGGCGTCGGTATCAGGAAACTCAACAAGTCAACCAGCCATCGTCAGGCCATGTTCTCCAACATGGCTGCGGCGCTGATCAAGCACGAGCAGATCACCACCACCCTGCCCAAGGCCAAGGAACTGCGTCCGGTCGTCGAGCGTCTGGTCACGCTGGGCAAGAAGGGCGGTCTGGCCAACTGGCGCCGCGCCCACGCCATGTTGCGTGATGCGGACATGGTGAACAAGCTGTTCAAGGTACTGGCCGAGCGGTACAAGGGCCGTCCCGGCGGCTATCTGCGCATCCTGAAGGCCGGGTTCCGCTATGGTGACGTGGCGGCTATGGCCATGGTTGAGTTCGTGGACCGTGACGTCACTGCCAAAGGCAAGGACAGTGGCCCGGTCGCAGAAGCCGAATCTGCAGAAACACAGGCTGCTGAAGCTGCTGCATAAACGGTATCGGTCGCAGGCTATACAGAGGGGGCAGCTGGTCATGCTGCCCCTTTCTGTTACAGGGATAACATGATAGGTTGCAGGCAGATCAATCCGGTTCCGGCCGGTTCAGGACGGGGAGTGTCTCTCATGAAACAGTATATGACCCTGGTGCTTGTGGCGGCTCTTCTGGCCGGCTGCAGCCTTTACAGGAAAGAGCCGACCTCGGCCGGTCCGGGTGGATCCATGGGGGCCTGTAAACAGCTGTGTGACCGGGGCAACGACGTGTGCACCGATGACAGCGGTGTTCGTGATGACCTGAGGAACGAGCGGCCGGAGGGGATGACTTCCACCTGCGACCGCCAGCTGCAGCAGTGCATGGACAGCTGCGCCAGAAGCATTACTCCGGCTCCGAAACCGGCGGATCCGGCAGCAAGATAGCCAAGGTCTGGTGCCCGGGCCACACTTGATACAGCTGCAGAAAATCCTTTGCCGGGAGCCTGGCACTCTTGTTTGTCATTCCGGGCGAAGCGTCACGCAGTGATGCGCAGTTGAGGGATCGCCACGGGATTCCTCAACTCCGCGGAGCTTACCCCGGACCCCGATCCGGGGCTCCGGTCGGGATGACGATAACGGGCTGATTTCAGGATGGTTCCGGCTTCAGGCTTCTGTCATCTGGCTTCAGAACCCCCCCCCAGCCACAGCAGGCGAAACATCTCCCACTCGGTTTTGTCCGTGGTCCAGTGGGCATAGATGGCTGTTCCCAGGCGGGCCGGAATCTGTCCGTTGAGAGTCCACAGTATACCGGCAAGACCCGAATACATGTTTTCCACAAATGGATCAAAGGCCCAAGTGTGGTCCTCGTACGTAGGAATGCCGATGAACAGGGTCACGCGGGGATCGATCGTGTCCTGCAGCAGGCGGGTCTGCCAGGCCATCAGGGCCCTGTAGAGCCACGGAGAAGGCATGGCCGTGTCATAGGTCATGACGGCGATCTGGTCACAGTGCTGCGCCACCTGACGGTAGTAATCGCGGCTCCACAGCCGTCCCCGGGGGGCCAGCATCCGGGCGATAAAATCCGCGCCCGGAAAAATCTCGATTTCGTCTCCGGAAATGGACAGCAGTTTCCCGCGCGGGCGGGTGATGGCAGCGGTTTCCTCCAGCAGGTCCAGCCAGCCCGTATCGCCTGATGAGATCGGCTCGATGTTGTAGTGGATGCCGTCGAATCCCAGATCCAGGAACAGCCGGGCGGTGTCAACAGCGCCCTGCCGTGCAACGGGATCAGCCAGATCAAAGGGGCCTCCGCCGCGCTTTTCCACCTGGCCGATCCAGGCGTGGAGGCGCAGGTCCGGCGCGGCCTTTTTCATGAAATAGACCAGCGTCCGGGCGAACCGGCGGCGTTCCTCCGGGATATGGCCGGTGGCGTCCATGGGACCTACATGAAAATACGCGTCCGTGATGTACAGGCCCTGAAGCTGTTGTGCCAGGGACAGGTATTCTGCCGGAGGGATGCGGTCCCCTGCCCAGCGGTGGGCCAGCCACACCGCATTGGGTCCCTGTGACCGTACCGGCACAGGCGGCCGGGTAAAGGTCCACCAGGTCCAGATCAGGGCTGCGATGGCCAAAACAATAAGGACAGAAAGGATTTTCAGCAGACGCTTTGTCATGGAGGTCCTTTTACGCCGTTAATCTTTTCCTGGTAAAGGGCAGATTATTGTGGGGTTGTCTTTCCAGCAGGAACTCCACAATGTCAGTCCTGAACGAATTTCTGACGCTGGCCAGCGATCCGCGGTCGACTTGGTGGGATTTCCACGGGTTTTTTGTCAGGGAATACAAAAAATGCCGGGTCGTCGCCTATGACGTCAAGCACGGCATCCGGGAGGGTACCCTGCCCCGCAGCCGGTTCTCGCTGGTCATGGCGACCCTGTCCAGACTCACGGACCCCACTGTTTACACTGCGCGAATTTCCGGCGCTCTGGCCGCCTGCAAAAACATTGTCTCAAAAATTCTGCTGCAGGACAGGAATACTGTCGGATACCAGAAAGCCGCCTTTCAGGACTGGTGCGCCATCATGAATTCCCTGACGGATCCGGAAAGTCATTTCCCACATGTTGTGCCAGAGACAATACAATTGTACCTGCAGGCCACCGGGACGTCTTTCTGGAAAATGACCTGTTACTGTGCCGGTGATATTGAAAAGCTGAAAACCATTGCCGGATATGCCGGATGTCCCGCCGCAGGAAATATCCTGTGGCCCTCTCTGGCGACAGGTCTGCGACGGTGGATGGATGATGTCTTTGAACGGGAAGACCAGGAGGGCCTGGCGGATATGGCCAAGCATATGACAGTCCATCATAAGCTCCATGCAGGCGAAAGGCAGACCGTCACAAAAATCATCGTGGCGAACCTGACGCCGGCCCGGGCGGCCCTGATGCTGGAAGCAGGAATAGCGCAGGCCACTGGTGTGCATATTCACAGAATGGTGGAATGCCTTGAAATTCTGAAAGAGGCGTCGGGAAAGCCGCTTTCCCCTTCCCGTGCGGGTCCGGCCCCGGATTATCTGTCCGGAGTGGATCCGCACCAGGTAGGGAAATTCTTCAACCGTATTGTGGACATGGCGCGCACAAAAAACAGGACAGACCAGGCGGATGTCCTCCTGCTGGCCCTGAAGCTGATGTGCCTGTGCGAAGGCCGGACAGGCCGCATCAGCCGGGTAGTGATAGGTGAAGCAGCAGATATACTGGACCAGCTGACACAGTCAGGGATCCTCCTGGAGCCCGGGTTTGACCGGGTGTACCAGCACCTCGCCCGGTCGGACCGGGGCCTTGTGCCAGAGCAGCTGCGCATCATGAAAATTCTTGAAAGATCCAGCCATTCCGGGAATGTGAAGGTTATGGAAGCAGTCCGGAAAAAGGTTCCGTGAGGACGCGCTTCCTTTTTCAGGTCACCCCGGCGCAGGCCGGGGTCTATTGTTATTTTCTGACCAGAGAATGGATCCCGGCTTTCGCCGGGATGGCGGTGGGGGACAAACAGAACAGTTTCCCTTTTACCAACGCCATGCCAGACTGCAGACGGCTTTATCCAGGACCGGTCCATGAAAATCCCCCATATCCTTCTTGCCCTGGTTGTCATGGCCCTGTGGGGCAGCAGCTATACCATCGGCAAGCTGGGGATCCAGGAGCTTCCGCCCCTGCTGTTCGGAGCCTTGCGGCAGCTGTCCATCGCCATCCTGCTGCTGCCGGTCCTGAAAAATCCCGGGAAAGACCTGTGGGGTCTGATGGGTGTTTCCGTCACCATCGGCAATCTTTTCTTCAGCTTCCTGTACCTGGGGATGCGGACCGTGGATGCCTCCACCGGCGGGCTGATTTCCAGCGTCCAGGCCATTGTCTGCGCGATCCTGGCGTACTTTTTCCTGAAGGAATCCGTGACCTGGCGCAAGGTGGCGGGCATTGTCCTGGGTATGGCCGCCACGGTGATCATTGTGGGTACGCCGGGACTGTCGGGCACAGCGACAGACCTGATGTTCGTGTTCCTGTCCGCAATCAGCTGGGCTGTGGGGATGATCCAGATCAAGAAGCTGTCCCACATGGACGGCCTGCAGTCCCTGGGCTGGTGGGCCGTCCTGGCTTTTCCCCAGATGATTGTCATGTCCCTCGTGTTTGAGGGAAGCCAGTGGCCCGCAGGCTTTTCCGGACTGTCCTGGACCACGTACTACAGCCTGTTCCATTCGGCAGTGTTCAACACGCTGGTGGCCTATCTGCTGTGGCTGTTCCTGATGAAGCGTTACCCTGTGGGGATCCTGGCAGCCCTGTCCCTGACCGAGCCCTTGTTCGCCGTGCTGATTGCCTGCCTGGTCCTGGGGGAAAGCCTGGGCCTGCAGGTCCTTATTGGAGGTCTGCTCATGGTGGCCGGAGTGGCGCTGGTCATATTACCACAAAAGCGTCAGGCTGTGCCGGACCGGTCTTCCCCGTCCTCTTCATGAAGGGTCCGCAGCTGGACCTCGTCAAAGGCGTATGAGGCGTTGCAGAACTCGCAGGTGACCCTGACGGTTCCTTCCACCAGCATGTGGGGTGTTTCTTCCGCCGGGATCGAGCGCAGGATGGACGCGGCCTTCTGGCGCGAACAACGGCACACGTGCTCCAGCCCTTGGGGTGTGTGGATCAGGACCCCGTCCTCGTTGAACAGGCGGTACAGCAGGTCCGTGACCTGCAGGGTCTCGCTGGTCAGCTCGTCCGTGGTGCAGGTGGCCATCAGGACCATGGCGCGGCGCCAGTCATCCTCCACGTCGTTGGGTTTCCATTCCCGGGTGTGACCCCCATCTTCCGGCATGCGCTGGAGCATCACGCCACCGCTGGACCAGGCCAGCCGGGGGCCGCCTTCGGTTCCCAGTTCTTCTGCAGGCGTATGCCGCACTCCCAGCACAATCCCGGTGGCCAGCTGTTCAGACTGGCGGAAGTAATGCTGGACGCAGTCGGTCAGGGTCTCTCCCGTCAGGTCTACAATGCCCTGATAACGGTCGGTGTTTTCCCCCTGGTCCACGGTAAAGGCCAGATATCCCTTGCCCAGAAGATGGGGGACAGCGGGTGCCCGTTCCCGGATTCCGGTTATATGGTCCGGATCAAATCTGGCATAGCCGCGCAGGGCCCCCTTGCTGGTCACATCGGCCACAACCATGGAGACGGGGCCATCGCCCTTGATCTGCAGGGTGAAAATCCCTTCGTACTTCAGCATGCCGGCCAGAAGGACAGCCAGGGTCAGGGCCTCGGCCAGAAGGCGGGCCACAGGGTCCGGATAATCGTGCTTTTCCAGGATGGTGTTCAGGCAGGGGCCGAGGCGCACCATACGGCCCCGCAGACCGGAACTTTCCAGCTGGAAGGGAAGCAGGGTATCGGACTGGAACAGGGAAAAGCCGGTCATGGTATTTCAGGTCCATAGCAGAGAGAAAATATCAGGTTTTATAGCGCAGAACCCGGGGCAGGACAGATTCAAGTTCGTGGACGGGTTTTCCGGTCAGATCCTTGCGGATCTCTTCCGCGATCACCTTCTGCAGGGATTTGTCGAGGGCATCGCGGATTCCCTGCAGGGCCGGCGCCTGGGCAACAATGACCAGCCGGTCAAACTCGCCCCGCCGCCAGGACTGTTCGATCGTTTCTCCCACCAGGGTGTGGAAACCCTTTTTTTCCGCCTCATGCGGATCAGTCCGGGGCTCTATGGCATGGCGGGCCATTGTGGCGCTTTCCTGCGTCCGTCCCGGCCTGTCCCGCCCCAGATTCCGGGAAGGGTCATGCAAATGGACTGCCTCCATTGCACCAACCGGCTTCAGATGGCTGTGGGCATCCGGCCGCAGCAGAAAGCGGGCGTGGCCGCCATCCGCCACAACGTACAGGGTTGAAGGCGTTTTCTGTATATTCATGGTTGCACCCTCCCTGCCGGAAAGTTACCCTGTTTATATGGAGTTCCGGTCTCCTGATAACAACGTCGGGACCCAATGGTTTGTTCAGGTGTTATTTGTCGGGAAGGAGGGACCATGATCCTGAAAGATATTCTGGTCTGCTACACGGCGGGTTCCCCGGCCATGGAGGCCCTGTCTGCCGGCCTGACGCTGGCAGGGGCAGGGGATGGCCATGTGACCGTTGCCGCCGTGGCTGCGGATCTGTCCTCCTCCGTTCTGGCCACGGCCGGTTCCGCTGATGCCAGCTTCCTGCTGGTCGATGCGGTGGAAAAAACCCGCAAGGAAGCAGAGGATGCCGCCACCGCGCTGGCAGAAGCCGCCACAGTGGCAGCACAGAAATCCGGCGTGCGTTTTGATGTCCGCAGGCTTGTCGTGGGGGTGGATGTCATTCCCGATACCATCGCGCTGCACGCCCGTTACGCAGATCTGGCCGTGATAGGACACGCTCCGGACAGGGTGCGGGCGACGGTCCCCCTGATCGAGGCGGTGGTCTTCAGGTCAGGCCGTCCTGCCCTGGTGGTACCGGAAGGAGTCATGATGACAGCCATGCCCCGCCGGGTCCTTGTGGCGTGGGACGCCGGGCGGGAGTCCGCGCGCGCCCTGAATGATGCCCTGCCCCTTCTGGAAAAGGCGGAAAAGATCACCGTCCTGACCGTGGGCGGCGGCGGGAAGCCGGGATACGGGGACCTGCCCGGGGCTGACATTGCCCTGCACCTGGCCCGCCATGGCCTGGAGGTGGAGACGGTCCACGAAAAGGATACCGCGGAATTTCCTGAACAGGTCATGTTGCGCAAGGCCAGGGAAGGAAAATACGACCTGGTGGTCATGGGCGCCTGGGGCCATTCCCGCCTGCGCCAGTGGATCCTGGGCGGCGTGACCCGTGCGATCCTGCAGGGGATGACAACGCCAGTTTTTATGGCGCATTGAAAGCGAAAAATTTGCAGAAAAGAAAGATTGTCATCCCGACCGGAGCACAGCACAGTGGAGGGATCTCCCTCAAAAAGAGATCCTTCGACTGCGCATCCTTTCAGGACGCTTCGCTCAGGATGACAAAAACGGGGAGGGGTTTGACAAACATCATCACCCGAAAAGCCGTTGCCCTGCGATAACACGGTCATTATGCTGTCCTTCGGTTCCGCATCCAGTATTTCCCGGTGACAGTCCATGACATTTCGCTTTCCTGCCGGCCTTGCCGCTGCCCTTGTTCTTGTCTGGATGGCTGTGATTTTTCCGGCGAAGGCCGACAGCACCCTGTGTGAGGATCCCGCAAATGCTGTGGAGAAGGTGCTGTGCAGCGATTCAGGCCTGCGTGGCAACCAGGCTGTGTTGGCCCAGATGGTGGCTGAATCGGGAAAGCTGAACCTGGACGGAGAGCCGCTGGCCGACCTTCTGAAGGACCAGCGCTCTTGGGAACAGGGTCTGGAAAAAGCCTGCGACATTACGGAAACAGCCCCTTCTGATGCGAAAAAGCGCTCTGCCGCTGTGACATGCCTGGGCCAGCAGATCGAGGCGCGGATCGCTGCGCTGCGCAAGGCCATGCCGGCCTCGGCCACTCTGGTTGCCACGGCTGAGCCTGCAGCGGATCCCGGCCGTCCCCAGGCCCAGGTCTGCATTCCGTTCAGCCAGCCCCTGCAGGCGTCTAAAACCGTTCCGCTGGACGGCTATGTGACTGTGGCGCCGGCGGTCAGGGCGGGCGTCAGCGCCGCGGGAAACAGACTGTGTATCGACGGCCTGACGCGGGGAGCAGAGTACAAAATCGTCCTGAAAGCCGGTCTGCCGGGCCTTCTGGCTGCATTGCCTGAGGACAAGACATTTTCCACTACCGTTCCGGACCGCGAGAAGCGGATTGTCTTTCCGCAAAGAGGATCCATCCTGCCGCGGGAAGGAGCCCAGGGTTTGCCACTGGAAGCCGTCAATGCGGACAGGGTTCGCCTGACGGCCCTGCGCATCAGCGACGAAAAGATCATTCCGGCGGTCCTGCGCAAGCGGTTGTGGAGCGATACCATCCGCCCGGGCGACAGTGTGGGGTCTTACCGGGATCGCATGGGCCAGACGGTTACCTATGACGATCTGGGATGGTATGTGGCGTCCATCGGCGAAAAGGTCTGGACCGGGTCCATCGACATGGCGGGCCGGAAGAACGAGACTGTCCGCAAGCTGATCCCCCTGTCCAGGACTGTCGGAAAGCTGAAGCCCGGCCTGTACATGGCTGTGGCGGATTATGCGGACCGCGATCCGGACCGGGATGAATACTGGGAAACGTACCGCGGAGATGTGGAACCGCGCAGCCAGTGGTTTGTGGTGTCGGACATCGGCGCCACCGTGTTCATGGGGGATGGGGGGATGACCATCCTGTCCCGCTCCATCGCTTCCGCAAGGCCCCAGGCGAATATCCGCTGGCGGCTGATGAGCCGCGACGGGGACGAGTTGGCGACAGCCACCAGTGACAAAACGGGCGTCGCCCGGATCGAGGGCGGATACCTGGCTGGCACCGGCAACGATGCCCCGCGGGCGCTGTACGGATACGGTCCGGAGGGGGATTTCCTGCTGATGGACCTGTTCGGATCCCCTCTGGATCTCAGCGACCGGTCTGTCCAGGGCCGCCTGGCTGCAGGCAATCCCGATGCGTATCTATACACGGACCGGGGCGCGTACCGGCCCGGGGAGTCAATCCACCTGACCGCCCTTGTGCGGGACGCCGGCATGAAGGCCGTGGCGGACCAGCCCATGTTCCTGAAAATCCGCCGCAGTGACGGGGTCGAGCTGCCCCTGCGCAAGTTCGACCTGACCGCCCTGGGAACGGGAACGCTGGATATTGCCCTGCAGGACAATGCGCCACTGGGCCAGTGGACGTTCAGCCTCCATGCGTACGACAAGAGTCCGTCGCTGGGGGATGTGGCCGTGCTGGTCGAGGATTTTGTCCCGCCCCGCATCGAATTCACGATGACGCCGGCAACCACACTGCTGCCCGCGGATGCGGAAACAGCGATTGTGGTCAAGGGCGACTATCTGTACGGCGCGCCAGCATCCGGTGTGTCCGGCGAGATGGCCGTGATTGTCCGCCCGGCGGAAGCGCCGGCGAAAGGATACGAGGCGTACACCTTTGGTCTGGCTGATGATGCAATGCCGGACCCGGTCCAGCAGGATCCGGTGTCCTTTGTGCTGGATGATGATGGCGCGGCGCAGGTCGCCCTGAACCTGGCCGGAAATGTGCCCGATACATCCCGCCCGCTGGAGGCGCGGATCCAGACAACCCTGTTTGACATTGGCGGGCGTCCTGTGGACAGGGCTCTGGTGATGCCGGTGCGGACAAAGCCCCTGTGGCTGGGGGTAAGGGCTTCGGGCGGGATTGACTCAGGCCGCTTCGACGTTGTGGCCCTGGATCCGGAAGGAAAGCCTGTTGCTGTGCCCGGCGTGCGCTGGCGCCTGGTCGAGGAAAACCGGGAGTACTACTGGCAGGACAGGGGGAACGGCCGCTGGGGTTACCATACGGCGTACAGCGACATCCGCGTTGTGGACGAGGGCGCTGTGGATGTGGGGGGCGGCCAGCCTGCGGGGATTTCCGTTCCCGGCCTGTCCTGGTCCACATACCGGCTGGAGGTGGAGGATCCCGCCACCGGCGCCCGGACCAGCCTGCGTATTGATCCGTACTGGGGCAGCGACGAAAGCGAGGAGGGGGATGTCACCCCCGACATGGTAGAGCTGAAACTTGCGGACAGCGTCGTGAAGCCGGGCGAGAAGGCCCGGGTCATGGTCCGTGCGCCCTTTGACGGTGTGGCCTGGGTGACGGTGGCCAACGAGGACATCCTGTGGACGGACAGTGTTCCGGTCACGGAAAAGGGAAATGAAATCCAGGTGCCCCTGCCGGAGGAGGCTCTGACCGGGGCCTATGTGATGGTCAATGCCATCAGTCCTGTGGATGCCCGCAAAAAGCATATCCCGCAGCGCGCCATCGGGGCCGTGTGGATCCCGGCGGACCGGTCGGCCCACAGCCTGGACCTGATCCTGGAAGCGCCGGAAAGGACAGAGCCCGGCATTCCTGTGCCTGTGAAGCTGTCCCTGGGCAGTGCAGCGGCTGGAAAACAGGCGTATGTGACCCTGGCGGCGGTGGACGAGGCTGTGCTGCAGCTGACAAATTTCCGGTCGCCTGATCCGCTGGAATACTATTTCGGCCAGCGGCGGTTCCCCATGATGCTGTGGGATGTGTATGGCCGTATCATTGATACAGGCAACATCCCCTTTGGCCAGGTCCGCACGGGCGGTGACGGAGCGCCGGAAAGCGCCCAGACCCGCAATCCGCCAAAGAAGACCATCAAGATTGTGGCCCTGTTCAGCGGCATTGTTCCCGTGGCGGCTGATGGCACAGTTACGGTGCCTGTGACAGTGCCCGAGTTCAACGGGCGTGTGCGTCTGATGGCTGTGGCCTGGACGGAAGACCGCATGGGTCATGCAGACAGGGACATGACCGTACGCCGCCCGGTGGTGGCCGAGATGGGCCTGCCCCGCTTCCTGGCGCCGGGCGACACGGGCCATCCGGTCCTGTCACTGCAGAACCTGGACGGACCGGAAGGGATGTACCAGCTGGACCTGAAAACCACAGGACCGCTGAGGATCGAAAAGGCGAACCCGCGGATCCAGCTGAAGCCGGGTGCATCGGAACAGCGGGTGTTCCAGGTGGAAGGGACGTCCGTCGGCGACGGAACCATCACGGTCAGTGTGAAAGGCCCGTCAGGGCCGGACATCACCCGCAAATATAATCTGACGGTTCGACCAGCCTCGGCCTTTGAAACAGAACGCAAACTGGTCCAGATCGCCCCGGGCGAAACCATGACGCCGGATGCGGCGTCCATGGAGGCATACTGGCCCACGACGGTGAAGATGACCGTCAGCGCCAGTACCCTGCCGCCACTGGATCTGCCGGGTCATATCGCCTGGCTGAAAGAATATTCCTATGGCTGCGTCGAGCAGACCTCCAGCCGCCTGGTGGCCGAGCTGGAAAAGGGCATCATCGCCAGGGCTGCCGGAAAAACACCTGAGCCCCTGGGGGCTTTTGCCGAAAAAGGTGTGGACCGGCTGATCGGCTTCCAGAAGGAAGACGGAAGCTTTGGCATGTGGTCCTCAACGGACGCTTCCAGTTCATGGCTGGATTCATACGTCATGGACATCCTGCTGGATGCGCGGCGTGAGGGGATCGATATTCCGGCCGCTGTCATCGAGCGCGGCGTCTCCCGCCTGCGCAGCATTGTGCAGGAGACTACGGGACAGCGTACGGACCTGCTGGTCCAGGCCTATGCCCACTATGTCCTGGCCCGGGTCGGGCAGGCCGACGCCACCCAGGTCCGCCGGTTCCACAAGGACCAGTTCGGGAAGATGCCCGACAATCTGGGACGGGCGCTGACGGCTGCTGCGCTGGCCCTGGTGGGTGACCGCAAGGAGGCCCAGGCCGCGTTCAGGAAGCTGGATACCCTGCAGGACGGCACCATGGGCTACAACTACTACATCTATGGCGGCGCCCTGCGCAACGATGCGGCTGTGATGCAGCTGATGGCATCCAGCGGAGTCATGGACCAGGAGACTGTCCTGAAGCGCGCGGATCTTCTGTCCCGCCGTGTCCTGGGCGAGGAATACCTGTCCACCCAGGAACGGGCCTGGATCATCCGCGCCGGCACAGCCCTGCTGCGTCAGGGGGGAATGGATGAGGGCGGAAAGGTGGGGAATGAGCCCCTCAATATCCTGCAGACATACACCTGGAACCAGCGCCAGGTTGTTGCATCTGTCAGCAATACGGGGTCTGCGCCCCTGTTCGGGGTGGTCAGCACCAGCGGGGTTCCAAAAAAGCCCCAGCCGCCGGTGGCCAAAGGGTTCATCATCAGCCGGGAATTCAGGGACCGCTTCGGCAATCCTGTGTCCCTGGACAAGGTGACCCAGAATAATGTTCTGGTCGCCGTGATCGAGGGTCAGATGGAAGACAATGTCCAGGCCCAGGTGATGGTCGCCGACTTCCTGCCGGCGGGGTTCGAGCTGGAGAACGCCACGTTTGGCGGATCAGAAACCTCTGACCTGGGATGGGTGGGTACACTGACCCCTGTGCGCCACAGCGAGCTGCGGGACGACCGGTATCTGGCCGTGCTGGACATGAACCAGGGGTATTCGGGTGATGGCAGCCAGGGTAGGTTCCGCCTGGCCTATATGGTCCGGGCCGTAACCCCGGGCCGCTTTGCCGTGCCCGGTATCCGGGTCGAGGACATGTACCGCCCCGACCTCCAGGCCACCGGCGCTGCGTCCATGCTGACGGTCACGGGGCGGTGAAAAACCCCCTCTCCCTGCGGGAGGAGGGCCGGGTGAGGGTTTTTACTACCCCTGTCCTGGTTTTACGTCATCCTGGGCGAAGCATCCTGAAAGGATGCGCAGTCGAAGAGCCTGCCCCGGCGAAAGCCGGGGATCCCTTTTCAGAAAGGAGATCCCTCCACTGCGCTGCGCTCCGGTCGGGATGACAATAACAAGCAGGGTTAATAACAAAAAAGGCTGTTCCTTGTGTTTTTCAGGGCCGATTTCCCGGAGGTATGTTGCCCCGGGGGTTGCCGGCCATCCTGTCCTGCAGTCCGGCAATGATCTCCAGCCCTGAAGGGTCGGCAACAATCCCGCCGAGTTTCCTGTCCAGAAAGGCGAGACGCTGGCAGACCCTGAAAAAGGCACCCTGCCATGTTACGGACATGTCCTGTCCGCGCGAGGAAATGATTTCCTGTTCAGAATACAGCTCCAGCAGGCCCGCGATTTCCGGCTCATTGACAGGCTTTTTCCCTGGCGTCTTTCCGTTGAGCCCCTTGATCATGGCGGTGGCTTTGTCCTCCCTCGCCTGAATGACATCAACCCGGAGGGCTGACCGGCCCCGGGAGTCTGTCACCTTCAGGCGTTCCGCCATGTCTTCCCGGAAATCCCGGTAAAGCCTTGTTGCTTCCGTCGCCGGTTCCTGAAGATGGTCGGGCAGGGCCTTGATCCCTGTTTTCAGGAAAAAACTTTCCAGGTTGCTGGACAGAACCCATATCTGCATGGCTGTTTCCTCATCAATCCGCCGCATGCCCTGGATCTTTTCCAGCAACAGACTGGCTGCAGGCCGCCAGTCAAAAACACCCTGTCGTATTCCGGCAAGTTCTGTTTTCTTCTGCTCCAGCTTTTCCCGGGCGTTCTTTATGCCCTCTGCGACACACTCGCGGATGGAGGGACGTTCCCTGAGATAGCGGACACCCGGTTTTTCAAGATGGGGCAGGCATTCCTCAACAGGCGTTGTCCGGCGCATCAGCAGGGTCTGCGCCACACAGGATGTCACGGCTTCCTCGAAAAAAGGCCGGATTTCTGC
>JALYJY010000013.1 GCA_030775045.1 Pseudomonadota bacterium
TTCTGACAGCAGGCGGCCGTCCCCGGCGTGCAGGCGGGTCACGATGGGGGGATTGTAGCTGGCCAGCTGTTTGTAGTCCGGAAGTCCGGATCCCAGGGTGCGGATGATGACAAACACACCGACCAGACCAACGATGATGACAACAAAGGCTGCAGAGAACAGGGTGCGGATCAGGCGCATGGGGCTCTCACTCTGTCCGGATCTGGTATTTCAGGACCAGCGGCGTCTGGGCCAGGGCAAAGGCCATGGTCAGG
This sequence comes from Pseudomonadota bacterium, assembly GCA_030775045.1. NCBI lineage: Bacteria > Pseudomonadati > Pseudomonadota > Pseudomonadota bacterium. The sequence continues at coordinate 255 of JALYJY010000013.1, forward strand.
GGCATGATGCCGAAGGTCTTGAAGGCTACCCAGGTGTCGGTGGAGAACAGCCGCCAGGCCAGCTCGTTCAGGCCGGCGAGCACCAGGAAAAATCCGGCCCAGCGCAGGGCCAGCCGGTTCCAGCCCTCATCCCGCAACTGCAGGATCCCGCCCAGGGCGAGGCGGAGAAGGTTGCGCCTGAAAACCAGACCCGCAAGCAGGACAGTGGCAAACAGCAGGTTGACCACGGTGGGCTTGAGCTTGATAAAGGTCTCGTCCTCCAGCCAGACTGTCAGGCCACCAAAGACCAGGACAAAGGCGCAGCCCACCAGGGGCATGACCGGCAAGCGGCGCTCCAGCCCCCAGGAAATACCAACAGCCAGAGCCATGGCCACCATCAGAACTACCGTTCCCGGAATCAGCCCCAGCCGGGAGTTGGCGATAAAAAAGGCCACCAGGGGGCCGGCCTCGACCAGCAATCGTGTATACGGATTCATGTGGCTACCATACAGGAAACCACAGTTCCGGTCAGCGATTCTTTGATGTAGTCATAATGTGGCCCTGGCAATCCATAGTTGCATTTTTTCCTTCTCCGAGGTATAATCAGGAAGATCTTCACGCTGTTCTGTTGTCATTACGGCCCTGATCCGTCAGCAACAGGAGATATCCATGATCTGGTCGACCCATGCGGTCCTTCTCGCCGCCGGTCTTTTTGCCCTTCTGGTCCTGTGGGCGGCTGTCCGCGCCCGGTCTTCCGGGAAGGCCCGGGTGCGCGCCGACGAAAAGGCCGAATACGCCCGCCGGCAATACAGCGACATTCTCCACCAGAAAGAGCTTCTGGACACTGTCCTGAACAGCCAGGCCCGTTCCATGTTTGTGACGGACCGGTCGGACCATGTGGTCTATGCCAACAGGGCCCTGTGCACCCGCATCGGCAAACCACGGGGGGATGTGGTGGGAAAGCCCCTGGCGACGGTCTTCGGAAAGGACCGGGGGCAGGTCTACCAGCAGCGCAACCATGAAACCCTGGCGGCCGGGGCGCCCATGGTGATCCTGGAAAGAAAGGACGGGACGGTTCCCCTGATCTCACAGGTCCAGCACATTCCCATTCCGGGGTCAGAGCGGGGAACCTCCATGATTCTGGTGACCGAGGAGGATATCACCGGCCTTGTGCTGGAGCGGGAAAAACGGGAAACAGCCCTGCAGGGGATTGTCGAGGTCATGATGGACCTGGCGGACCTGCGGGATCCCAATGCAGCGCGGCATTCGGCCCGGGCCGGCAATCTGGCCCGTGCGCTTGCCCGGGAACTGGGTCTGGACCCGGTTCTTCAGGAAACAGCGGAAAGGGCAGGGGAGCTGATGAACATCGGCAAGCTTCTGGTTCCGCGGGAGATCCTGACAAAGCCGGGTTCCCTGACTCCTGAGGAGAAAGAGCTGGTCCGCCAGTCCCTGCACCGGGCGGCGGGAATGCTGAAGGGTATCGACTTTGACGGTCCGGTCGCGGACACCCTGCTGCAAAGCCAGGAGCACTATGGCGGCGGGGGCTGGCCCGACGGGTGGAAAGGCGATGATATTCTGATTACAGCCCGGATCATTGCCGTCGCCAATGCCTTCGTGGCGCTGGTCAGTCCCCGGGCCCACCGCCCACAGCAGGGCGTGGACCAGGCCATGGTCATGCTGATGGAGGAGTCCGGAAAGCGCTTTGACCCGCGTGTCCTGCAGGCCCTGCAGACCTATCTGGATACGGGTGGCCGGGGCGAATGGAGCAGTCCCCTTCCATAACGCCGACCGGGACGGGTGATTGCTGTGTCGTTGCGGTCCGCGGATCCTCACGTACTACGTGTACGTTCCGGTCCTGTGGTCCTCTCTCCTGGTGCTCCCCTCGTCCCGGCGTGTTCTGCAGGGGGGTTGGTGCCTGCTGCGGCTACTTCCTCACCACCCGGGCTAGGGTCAGGACATGGACACAGGCAGTCCCGGCGGCCTTCAGTGTCCGGGCGCATTCCTGCAGCGTGGCGCCTGTGGTCAGCACGTCATCCACCAGAACGATGGTTTTTCCTGCAAGATGCGTCCGCCACGCAGGCCTGACAGTAAAGGCCCGGGCCACGTTGCGCTGGCGGCCCCGCAGGGAGAACAGCCCCTGGGAGGCTGTGGCCCTGTGGCGCACCAGCATGTCGGGCACGAACTGGCCAGGTCGGGCCAGAGCGCGGGCCAGCAGGGCCGACTGGTTATAGCGCCTGCGCCACAGCCGCCAGCGGTGCAGGGGGACGGGGATCACGTGATCGGCCTTTTCCAGAAAATCCACACCCGCCCGGGCCATCCAGCGGCCCATGGGGCCTGCGGCCTCTGTCCTGTCGCCATGCTTGAAGGACAGGATCAGCGGCCGGCTGCCGGCATCGTAGACCAGGGCGGCCCGGGCCTGGTCAAAGGCCGGCGGGCGGCGGATACACTCTGCACATAGGGCAGGACCGGCAGCCGCATCGGGGGGAAGCTCGAACGGAAGGCCGCACCGGTCGCACCAGGGCGGCGACAGGAAATTGATGTTCTGCCAGCATCCGGGGCATAATGCGCCCTGCTGTCCCACGGATGCTTGGCATCCCAGGCACAGGGGGGGCAGCAGAAGATCAAGGACAGCGCCTGGCAGGGATGCCAGTGTACGGACCATGATAGACCTCCTCCATAACCCTACTGCGGTGGGTGATTGTTACGTCACTGCGATCCTCGAATCCTCATGTACTGTCGTGTACACTCCGGTTCTGCGGTTCTCGTTCCTTACACTCCCCTCACCGCAGCGGGTTCTGCAAGAGGTCTGATGTCATCGCTCCATACAGTGTTTGACCGGCGTCTGGTGCGCCTGCACCGGGACCGCTCGGCCCGCACCCTGCCACGGCATGACGTCCTGTTTGTGGAAGTGGCGGAGCGGCTGGCGGAGCGGCTGGACGACGTCAGGCGACCTTTTCATTCTGCCCTGGATGTGGGCACGCGGGAAGGGACTCTGCTGCGCCTTCTGGCTGGACGTTCCATCCCTTTGCTGGCCGGATGTGAGCTGTCTCCAGTCCTGGCCCGGCGCCAGCGCAATCTTATGCCCCATATTCCCGTGGTTTGTGCCGATGAGGAGTTTTTGCCCTTCCGGGACAGCAGTTTTGACCTGGTGGTGAGCAGTCTGGCCCTGCACTGGGTCAATGATCTGCCCGGGACGCTGGTCCAGGTTCGGCGGATCCTGAAGCCCGAGGGCTTTTTTCTGGCGGCCCTGCCAGGCGGCGGGACCCTGTTCGAGCTGCGCCAGTGCCTGATGGAGGCCGAACTGGAGGTGCGTGGTGGGGCCAGCCCCCGTACATCGCCGGTGGTGGACCCCAAGGATGCGGCGGGCCTGCTGCAGCGGGCCGGATTCTCCCTGCCGGTGGTGGACAGCGATGTGCTGACCCTGACGTATGAGCATCCGCTGGCCCTGCTGCGGGACCTGCAGGGCATGGGGGAAAGCAGCACCCTGACGGTGGAAAAGCGCAGCCCCCTGCGCCGGGACGTACTGTTGCGGGCTATGGACCTGTACCGGCAGCGCCACACCGGCCTGGATGGCCGGATTGAAGCCACGATCCAGGTAGTCTGGATGGCCGGATGGACACCGTCGGGCTGAAAAAACGTCTTCGTTAACCGTTGATTCATCTTCTTTTAAGCCGGTATTAACCCGGATCGGTTCTAATGGCCCCATCGGCAACCAGACTGACGGGACAAGGCCATGGGTATCAAAAAGGTTTTGAGCAACCTGTTTCGCGGCAAACAGGATGACAAGGTTCCATCCGGTTACCGGATGGTGGGAAACCTTGTGACGAAAGAGGGAACCAGGCCTGAAGACAGAACGGGCTGGGAGGCCGGTATTTCCGTCAGGACAGACGATGCGGAAAAAGCCTGGAAAGGGATTCTTCCGGTCCTGGAGAAATACAATATCGGCGCGGCCCAGTTCAGGGCAAAAGGCATTCCCCAGTTCAGGATTTTCCATACGGGGGAAAGCGCGGAAGCTATGGATGCGGCTCTGCAAGAGATCGAGGTGGCACTGCGCTCGGCCGGCGTCCGTTCCGGGATTGGCATCGAGAAAAACACCAGAATTCCCGGTTCTGCCTACGCCAGCCATAGCCATACGACAAAAGCCCTGAAAAATGCTGCAGGCAATCCCTTTGCCGGCATCCGCATTGACCGCAGTGATCTGGGGAGGGTGCCGGAGACCTACAGGACCCTGACGCAGCATGTCTGGAAGCCCATGCGTGATGAGAACGGGGAAATGTCTCTTTCCCTTGAAGGGGTTCAGAAAGTATCCGTTGTTGACGAAAGCGGACGGGAAAAGCAGGTTCTGCACAAGGGCCTCTCCCAGGAAGAACTGGGCCGGATTGTGAAGGCCCTTCATCGCGAGGATTATTCCTATACGGTCAACAGGGACAGAATGGGCCGGATTACCGGTGTCCAGGTTCATGACTCCGGCGTTGTCCGGGACCGCAGCCTGAAAACCGAAGGAGGACAGCTGCCCAGCCAGGATCTGGTGCGCTTCATGATGATGATTCGCTGTGTGGTCGGTGCGGCTGGTAACTGGATCGACAGCGAGGCGGGAAGTGGACCAAAGGCCCAGTGGATTTCCCGTGTCTCTCTGGATGGCGTTTCTGCCGGATCCGTGCAGATGGTAAAAAATGCCCTTCAGACCCTGGGTCTGGGCAGTGTGGAGCACGACAGTAAAAGCATGGGTAAGACCCTGCGTGTGGCCGGCGACACGGCGGTCTGCGAGATCTATGATATTGGCAAGTTCTATGAAAGCGGACAGGCTCAGGAGATGATGAATCAATCTCTGAAAAAGACAGGGCAGAAGCCCGCATGGGAAACCGGGAAACCGGGAGTGGAGGTCAGGCCGGCTGCGGAAATCCGTGAAAGGCTGAAGACCGGCTACAGCAAGGAAGATCTGTCCACCCCGGCGGATGAGGTCACAAACTCCGGCGTCAATCCGAAGAAGATGCGGGAGAAGGTTGAAACCAGGGCGAAGGCAAGGGCTGCGAAACCGGTGCGCAAGGTGGCGGCTGAAGTTACAGAAGCCACAAATGCAGAGACCAATCCGGGTGTGGACCCGGAACGGCTCCGGCAGGCTGTGGCACAGAAGGTCGCTGCCATGGGGGGCAAGAAGGCCTATCTGCGGGATGTAACGCACCAGGTTGGTGGAGTGCCGGGGCCGCGTCCACCCGCGCAGTCTGCCCGGCCCGGAAAGACACCGGATCGTGTCAGGGCCAGCAGTGGGACCCGAAATCCGACCCCGCCGGTTGCGGCTGGAAGGGGGGCTGGACCAAAACGGGGTCATTCGCACAGTGGCCAGGGTGTCGGCCATCCCTCGCCCCGGCATCATCATCAGGTCCGGCGTCCCGGTCCCTGAAGCGCGGCCATGAACTCCCCCAGCCCGCGCAGGGTGTGGGGGAAGGCGGCCAGAAAATCCGCCAGGAAATTGATGGTGTCCAGTCTGGCCATGTCTTCCAGCGTGACCCACAGGTATTCCGAGTGTTCGCCGGAGTTCAGGCGGATTTCGCCCCCGGTATAGCGGGCCAGAAAGACCATCTGCAGGCCCTGTCTTTCGGGAAACTGGATCATGTTGTTGTAGACATGGACCAGCGGACCAATATCAACCGTCAGTCCGGTCTCTTCCCTTATTTCCCTCGTCAGGGCCTGAACCGGACTTTCCCCGGTTTCAAGCGTCCCGCCGGGAAGATCCCATTTATCGGGCATGTAAGATTTGTCCGGAGCACGGTGTGTGACCAGGCCCAGGCCGTCATCCCGCAGGATCAGGGCATGCGCCCCGGCTGAAAGCGGTGTGGTCATGTCACCCGTTCTCCCTCAATACCGTGCCGGCCAGGTAGAGTGATCCGCAGATCAGGACACGGGCAGCGGAGTGTCCATGCCGGGCCGCGAGATCCGCGAGGGCTGCAGCCACACTGGCGGCGGGTTGGGCCGAAATGCCGGTTCCGGTTGCAGCAGAGGCAGCCTCTTCGGCAGACAGGGATTTGGGCTCGTCCGGAATGGCCACTGCGCGCAGGTCCTGCACATGAGGCGCCAGATGGACCAGAAATTCTGCCGGGACCTTGGTTTTCAGCATGCCATAGATGATGAATACGGGCCGGGAATCGGCCCGCCGCCACCGGCGCAGGTGCTCGCCGATCACCTCGCCGCCCGAGTCGTTGTGGCCGCCGTCCAGCCACAGTTCCCATTCCTGCGGCAGGATATCGGCCAGCGGCCCCCGGGTCAGGCACTGCATGCGGGCTGGCCAGTCCACGGTCTGCAGGCCACGGCGGATGGCGGCATCGGAGATTTTCAGCGATGTGCTGTCCAGCGCGGCAATGGCTGTGCCGGCGTTCAGGATCTGGTGAGCGCCGGGCAGGGCGGGGAAAGGGAGCGAGAGAGTGCGCGGTGCGCTGGCATAATCAAAACCTCCTGCTGTTTCTGTCGTCTGCCAGTCCCGGCCGCCCAGAACTGCCGGGGCACCTGCATCGTTGGCACAGGTCAGCAGGGTGTCCCGGGCCTCGGGAGCGGGCTGGGGAAAGATAACGGCGGGAGAACCGGAGCGGAAAATGCCGGCTTTTTCCCGGGCGATGGCGGCCAGGGTTCTTCCCAGAAAAGCTGTATGGTCAAAGGAGATGCGGGTGACGACGGTGGCCGCTGGCCTGTCGATCACATTGGTGGCGTCCAGCCGCCCACCCAGGCCCACCTCCAGCACCACAGCATCGGCCGGGATACGGGAGAACAGCAGGAAGGCGGCAGCGGTCTTGATCTCGAAAAAGCTGACGGGCTCGCCGTTTTCCGCCGCCTCACACTCCCGGAAGGTTTCGGCCAGCAGGTCGTCGGAGATCAGGTGTCCGCCACCATCGGCCGCCAGACGAAAGCGCTCGTTGAACCGGACCAGGTGGGGCGATGTATAGACGTGGGCGCGCTTCCCGTCCGCCTCCAGCATGGCGCGCAGGAAGGCCGACGTGGAGCCCTTGCCGTTGGTGCCGGCCACATGGATCACGGGCGGCAGTTTTCTGTGGGGATTGCCCAGTTTTTCCAGAAGGCGCAGGACCGGTTCCGTGGACAGGGTATCGGCCTGCGGGTTGCGCTTTTCAAGGCGTGCGAGGACGGGGTGGAGGGAGGTCATTTCACCCCCGTGGAGCCGAACCCTCCCGCGCCCCGGGCGGTTTCGGCCAGCATTTCACTCTCGTTCCACGATACGGTGGCATGGCCGGCCACCACCATCTGGGCGATGCGCATGCCGCGGATGATGGTGAAGGGCTGGTCCCCCAGATTGGCCAGGATAATCTGGATCTCGCCGCGGTAATCCGCGTCGATGGTGCCGGGACTGTTCAGGACTGTGACGCCGTTTTTCAGCGCCAGGCCCGAGCGGGGCCGTACCTGCGCCTCATACCCCGGGGGCAGGGCGATGGACAGGCCGGTGGGGATTAGCGTCCGCGCGCCAGGAGCCAGGATGACATCCTCTTTCACAGCGGCGAGGAGATCCATCCCTGCCGCATGGGCTGTGGCATAGCCGGGCAGGGGAAGGTCGGCGGCGTGGGGCAGGCGGACGATGGGGATGGTGAGGGACTGGGTCATGGCTGTTTGCTCCCGAAATGATCAGCGATGGCGGCGACAAGTCTTTCAGCCACGGCGTCCTTGCCCATGCGGGGCCAGGAATCCTGCTGCACGCCTTTGGGGTTCCGGCGCAGCAGGGTGACCGTGTTGCTGTCCCCGCCGAAGGTGCCAGATCCGGCAGAGACGTCGTTGGCCAGAATCCAGTCGCAGTCTTTTTTCTCCAGCTTGTCCGCCGCGTGGGCCAGCAGGTTGTCGGTTTCCGCTGCAAAGCCTGCCACCAGTGCCGGTCGGTTCGGCCCCGGGCGGCTGAGGGTGGCCAGGATGTCGGGATTGGGCATCAGGGTGAGAGACAGGGATGCGGTTTTTTTCTTTATCTTGGAGGGGGTTTCCTGCTCCATGCGCCAGTCGGCCACAGCGGCGGCGCAGATGGCGATATTGGCGGGCAGGGCTTTCAGGCAGGCGTCCAGCATCTGCTGCGTCGTTTCCACATGGACTGTTCTGACGCCCGGCGGGTCAGGCAGGCTGACAGGGCCGGAGATCAGGGTGACGTCAGCGCCTGCCCGGGCCAGGGCGGCGGCAATGGCGTGTCCCTGCTTGCCCGAGGAGCGGTTGGAGATATAGCGCACGGGGTCGATGGGCTCCTGCGTCGGGCCACTGGTCACAAGGGCTTTTTTGCCGGACAGGGCGCCGGATGTTTTTTCTGCAAAAAACGCCTCCACCGCCGACAGGATGTCCGCCGGTTCGCTCATGCGGCCGGGACCGTATTCGCCACAGGCCATGGCGCCGTCTTCCGGGCCGATGATCCGGATGCCGCGCTGCTGCAGAAGCCTGATATTGTGCTGCGTGGCCGGGTGTTGCCACATGCGCGCGTTCATGGCCGGGGCCACCATGACAGCCCTGTTCGTGGCCAACAGGAGAGTGGTGGCCAGATCATCGGCCAGGCCCGCAGTGTGTTTCGCCAGGATGTCCGCGCTGGCCGGCACCACCAGCACCAGATCGGCCTGACGGGACAGCTGGATGTGGCCCATCTCGGCTTCATCGGTCAGGGACCACAGGTCCTGGTAGACCTTGTTGCCAGAGATGGCGGCCAGCGCCATGGGTGTGACAAATTGCGCCCCGCCGGCAGTCAGAACGCAAGTGACAGCGGCGCCCTTGTCTCGCAGGCGGCGGATCAGCTCCAGCGCCTTGTACGCCGCAATCCCGCCGGAAACGACCAGCAGGATTCTTTTGTTGTGAAGTGTCACGGTCACTGGATCTTTCCCTGATTGCACATTAACTGCACCATAATCTCACCAGAGGAAACCCTGTACTGGTATGGCTTTTCGGTGGTTTTTGACCCTTTAACTGCACCCTCCCGGAGGGAGTGCTGTGGATAACATTGCGAGTCCGTAAGCAAAAGTTATCACTTGTTAGCATTTCCTCCACTGTCATCCTGAGCGCAGCGAAGGATCTTCCGGTTGCAAAAAGATCCTTCGGTCGTTTCACTTCCTCAGGATGACAAAGAGAGGATGGAGAGAGTGCAAGAGTCATACCCACGTTTGCCTCCACAACAAAAACCGGCATCCCGTATATAGGAAAATAGTCTTTTTGTCAAGGGGGTTCATCCAGGTGATTGCTTTCATGAAAACCTGATAAAAAGATCAGCATGGATAGCAAAATCCGGAAAATCTGGGAACAGGGCCTTCCGGCGCTTTATAAGGCCATGGGCATGACGGAGGCGAATTTTCCCCATGCCGCAGCGCCTGTCGGGGGCTTGCGTCCGATGTACGAGTATAGCCTTATGGGTACAGGACCTGATGGTTTCTCCCTGCAGGTTGCCCTTCGGACCCCCTTGCCTGAGATTCTTTATGAAAATTCGTTGAGGAAGGGCTGGTGCTGTCTGATCGTATTTTCCGTTCTGGCGCCGGGTCCGGAAAGTCTGCCCCTGCTGAAGCTTGGTTTTCTGGCCAATGGAAATTATGAAAAATGGCAGGTTCCCGGCCAGCTGGGGACATGCCCCCCGGATGAAATTTTCGTTCCGCCCGAACAGTGGCATCTGGTTGAAGCCCGGGGCAGAAAAGAGATACTGGGACATTTTTTGCGCGAGCCAGGTATAGCGACATCTGCTGAGGCATTACGCGTACTCATGTGGCACGGACTTAGCATGGAATGGATTGAAGTCTGAAAGTGTACAGTCTGATCGATATGACAGAACAGTCCTCTGGGAAGTAATGTATGGATGGCCGGACGTTGTTAGGGGCGTCAATGTGGTCCGTGTTGTTGAAATTTGCCAGGAATACGCGGCGGCCGTTGCCAGTGGCCAGTTTTTCAACAGGGTTCTTCTGGGGCGGGAGGGCGTACGCCACGTCGTTCGTCCCGCAGGCTGCCCCGGTCCCTGACACATTCCATTTGCAAAGGCTGTTTGTGGAGTGTTACAGGCTGATACCTGTCAGTTCTGTTGCGGGGAAAAGGGTTTATGGACAGGATCAGGATCCGCGGGGGAAAACCCCTGCACGGGAAAATCGCCATTGGTGGCGCAAAGAACGCAGCGCTTCCCTTGATGGCGGCCTGTCTTCTGGCAGACGGAACCCTGACCCTGTCCAACGTGCCCCATCTGGCCGATGTGACCACCATGGCCCACCTGCTGGCCCAGCACGGTGTGGACATCCGTCTCAATGGCGAAGGCAGCGCGGGCTCCGCCGGCCGGGTGGTGGAACTGGATGCCTCGAACATCACGAACACGACAGCGCCGTACGAGCTGGTCCGCAAGATGCGCGCCAGCATCCTGGTGCTGGGCCCCCTGCTGGCCCGCTGCCGCACGGCCCGCGTCTCCCTGCCGGGCGGGTGCGCCATCGGCACGCGGCCCGTGGACCTGCACATCAAGGGCCTTGAGGCCATGGGGGCGCAGATTGCCATCGACAACGGCTATATTGTCGCGTCGGCCCCCGGCGGGTTGAAGGGCGCCCGGTTTGTGTTTCCGACCGTGTCGGTGACGGGAACCGAGAATCTCATGATGGCGGCCACGCTGGCAGACGGCGAGACGGTGCTGGTCAACGCAGCGCGGGAGCCGGAAGTGGTGGACCTGGCCATCTGCCTGAAAGCCATGGGCGCGGAGATCGAGGGGGCCGGAACCGACACCGTCACCATCCGGGGCCGCAAGTCGCTGCACAGCGCCAGCCACTCCATCATTCCCGACCGGATCGAGACAGGCACCTATGCCATGGCGGTGGCCATGACCGGTGGCGATGTGGAGCTGACGGACACGCGGTCTGATTTTCTGGACTCCATGGCTACCGTCCTGGGCCGCTCGGGGGTGAAGGTGACACCCACCCCCCGGGGCATCCGGATTACCCGGGAGGCCGGACAGCCGCTAGCCGGCGTTGACGTGATGACCGAGCCGTTTCCCGGCTTTCCCACCGACTTGCAGGCCCAGATCATGTCCCTGATGACCGTGGCCAGCGGCGCGTCCATGATCACGGAAACCATTTTCGAGAACCGGTTCATGCACGTGCCCGAGCTGGCCCGCATGGGTGCGAACATCACGGTGCACGGATCCTCGGCCCTGGTGCGCGGGGTGCCGCAGCTGACCGGCGCGCCGGTGATGGCCACGGACCTGCGCGCTTCGGTCTCCCTGGTTATGGCGGGACTGGCTGCGCGGGGCGAGACCATGGTCAACCGGGTATATCACCTGGACCGCGGGTATGAGCGTCTTGAGGAAAAGCTGGCCGCCTGTGGTGCGGATATTGAGAGGGTACGGGAGAGTTCAGATCCTGAATAGGCAGGGAGACAGGGCATGACAAAACCCATGAAGGTCCTGGCGCGGGATGCCGAGGATATCCAGATCATCTCGGCCTGCCTGCAGGACTCCCTGGTGCCCCTGAAGGACATGGCCTTTTTCGCCGATGAAAAACGGTTTGTCCTGGCCGTCAACCGTTTCCGGTGGGAGCAGATGCCTGTCCGCGAACGCACCCTGTGCGGTATCCGCATCGAGGGCGTCAGTGCTGTCCGCTATCGCGACCTGGACCGGACAGACCAGGAGCGGATGCAGAGCATCCTGTCCCTGCAGCTTGCGGACCGCGAGCTGTTTGTCCACTTTGCCGGCGGGGGGGCCCTGTGCCTGACGTTCGAGCCCGGCTGGACCTGCCTGGTCGATGACATGGGCAGGCCGTGGTCCACGAAATCCTGCCCGAGTCACGGCGAAGAAGAACCCTGACTGCAGCGGGTTCTGGGGAGGTCCTTTATCTCCCCGACCGGTGCCGGGTCCCCATGATCGAGGTTGCTGTGCGGGTTGCCCTGTGGGGTGTCGGAAAACGCTGGCCCTGGATCGATCCCAGGCGGGGATGGATGGCGTGGAACACCAGGCCCTGCCGCTCCGGGTCACCGATCACCAGACCTACGGCCTCGTCATTGACTTCGATAATATAGCGCTCTGGAAACATTTTTATCCCTCACTGCTTCAGAATTCGCTGTTATCAACACCGAATTCCGCCCTGCAGCCAGTCTTCAATTATGGATAGACCAGAGGGTATAGGAGAGAGTCACTCTGCCGGTGCCTGTTCCGCAGCGGGTGCTGTTTCAGGCGCGGCTTTGGGCGCAGGCGGATCAGCCAGGAAGGTGAGCTTGCCGCCGGTCCAGCGGTAAAGCCTGAACGTCTGGTTTGTATTGATGCCCTGGTTGTCGAACATCACATCGCCGATAATGGTTCTGAAGGGCCCGGCCTGCAGGGCTGTGGCAAGACCTGCCAGCGCTGCGGACTGTGGTATTTCCGGTTCCGCGGGAGGCAGGGAGGTTTCCAGGGTCGGGGCCTGCAGTCCGGATATTTCACCTGGAGAATCCGGAAGGTCCGGCGCCTCGATGGTCAGGCCCGGAGACGGCGTGTCCGGGACAGGAGCAACAGCGGGAGCAGGTATGCCCCCCGCCTTTCTGGCAGCCTCTGCCTGGGCCTGCACGGCAGCATAGGCCTGCAGCGTGTATCCCTCCGGCTCAAAGCCTGCGGCGCGGAAAGCCTGGACAACAGTGGCTGCTTCTTCTGCCGTGCGCATATCTGCAGCAGCCGTAGCGATTGTTCCTTCAGCGGCGGGGCCTGCTGCCTCTGCATAGGTGTTCTCTGCCAGAACGCTGCCACCGACCACAATGGCGTTTACCCCCTGGCCGCGGGCCTGTTTTGCAATCAGGCCGGCATCAGCGGCTGTTCCGCCCACGTACAGCACGTCGATCCGCGATTGCTTCAGCCGGGCCACCAGCGCCGGATAATCTGCACTGTCAGGCGTATAGGTTTCCTGGATCCTTTCCCGCAGTTTGTGGTCGCGCAAGGCCTTGCGGGCGCCGTCGGCCAGACTTTTGCCGGCGGGACTCCTGTCATGGATGATGGCCAGTCTTTTGTTCGCATATGTTGCCGCGATCCAGTCTCCGGCGATCTTTCCCTGCAGGCTGTTTTGTCCTGAAAGGTAAAAGGTGCCGGGACTTTCTGCAGCCGGATCCGCCTCTCCGGAAGCGGGAGACAGGCGGACAATGCCATGTTCCTGCAGCACCTGGCCGGTGCGCTGCATGGCTTCGGGACAGGAGTGTCCCACAACAGCCACTGCGCCCAGGACGGCAAGATCCGCAGCGGCCGTGGCGGCCTGGTCCGGATCACAGGCATCGTCGGCAACTTCCAGCTTCAGCATCTCTCCGTTGATGCCGCCCGCGGCGTTGATGTCGCTGACAGCCATCTCTGCCCCCCGGCGCAGCTGTTCTCCCAAAGCGGAGAACTGTCCGGTCATGGGACCTGCCACGCCGATGACGGTTTCTGCATGGGCGGGGTAAAGACCCGCAATTGAAAGAAGGAGGCCGGCCAGAAAAGCGCAAGCGTGTCTCATAATTCTCACCATACACCAGACCCTTTGCATAATCCCGACTGCAGCAGTCAACTGCTGCGTCGCTGCGATACTCAAATCCTCATGTACTACGTGTACACTCCGGTTCTGCGTTCCTCGCTCCTGAGATTTGCCTCGCTGCAGCGGGTTCTGCAAGTGGTCTGTTATTTTCTGGCATTTCAGAGGCCGGCAAGCTACCGACGAAAAAAAGAATTGTCATGCGATGCAAATTATCTAAAATTGTAAAATTCACACAGAGGAGAACGCTTCCGATGAAGCATCCCTATTATGATTCCTTTCTTCTGATCGAGCGCCTGCACCGGTATTTTCTGGAAGTCCTGAAAACCGAACTTGAGCGGCAGGGCATTCACGACATCAACAGCGTCCAGTGCCTGATCCTGTACAATATCGGGGATGATGACCTGACGGTGGGCGAACTGACGGTGCGCGGATACTATCTGGGATCCAACGTCTCCTATAACGTCAAGAAAATGGTGGAAAACGGCTGGTTGACCCAGGAGCGCTCGGCCCATGACAAAAGGTCTGTCAGGGTTCGCCTGTCAGACAAGGGAAAGGCCCTGCGTGACCGTATGGCCACCATGTTCGCCCGCCAGCTGGACGGTCTGGGAAAGGCCGACCTGGCCGACAGCGACCTGCAAACCCTCAATGTCATTCTCAAGAAGCTGGAGCGCTACTGGACGGGGATGATCGGCTATGTGGGGCCGGGGAGGGAAGGGGCGGAGTAGCGTTGTCGCCAATCAAACGGATAATGGCCATCTGACTTCGGTTTTCTCCGCTCCCGGTGCTCACGTACGTTTACGTACGCTGCGCGCCGGTTCTCGAAAGCCTTGTCATCTGGCCATTATCCGTTTGATTGACGACAACGCCCCGCATTACTTCTGTTCGGCCCCGGCGGATTTTTTCCGGCGGCCGCGGGATTTTTTGCCAAGGCCGATGTTTTTCGCGTACTGGGAGCGCTTGGCCGCATAGTTCGGCGCAACCATGGGATAGCTGTCGGGCAGGCCCCATTTGGCCCGGTATTCGTCGGGAGTCATGTTGTATGCCGTGCGCAGGTGGCGCTTGAGCAGTTTCAGTTTTTTCCCGTCCTCAAGGCATACGATATAGTCGGGATGAATGGACTTTTTGATATCCACAGCGGGCTTGCGGTTCCCGCTGCCCATTTTGCCTGACGGAATTTCCAGAAGGGCAGCGCGGACGGAATGGATCAGGTCAGCCAGCTGTGCAACCGGAACAGTATTATTGCTGACATAGGATGACACGACATCCGTTACCAGATGCAGAAGCTCTGTGTCCCGGTGGTTCTTGTCCATGACTCTGTCTCTTTCATTCGGGGTGTAAACAAATACTGCCTGCAGGGTGCATTCCTGTTTTTTATTTGTCAAATCCTTTTAGGGATGACTTGTCTGACTGATACCTGAAGTGATAGTTTCTTCGTCCCAAATAAAAACAGGTGTGCAGGATTTTACCCGCATGCCGCACGCAGGATCGGGGGAAACATGAAAAACAGTGCGTCACAGAATATTGCTCCAGTACAGGATCCTATCCCGGAAAATCTTTCCGCTGCGGGGCTTGCGGATACAGATCCGGAGATTGCCGGGATTCTGGAAAAGGAACTGGTCCGCCAGCGAGACTGGATCGAGCTGATCGCCTCGGAAAACATTGTCTCCCGCGCTGTGCTGGAAGCCCAGGGCTCTATCCTGACCAATAAATATGCGGAAGGATATCCGGGCCGCCGCTATTATGAAGGTGGCGGACCGGCGGACATGGCCGAGAGCCTGGCCATCGAGCGGGCCTGCCGCCTGTTCGGCTGCGCTTTTGCCAATGTCCAGCCCCACTCCGGGTCCCAGGCCAACCAGGCCGTTTTCATGGGCTTGCTCAGCCCCGGCGATACGTTGCTGGGCATGGCGCTGGACAGTGGCGGGCATCTGACCCATGGTGCGGCGCCCAACCTGTCGGGCAAGTGGTTCAACGCTGTCCAGTACGGGGTGAACCGCGACACAGGCCTGATTGATCTGGACGATGTGGCGCGCCTGGCGCGGGAGCATAAACCAAAACTGGTTATCGCCGGTGGAACTGCCTATTCCCGTCTCATCGATTTTGCTGCTTTCAGAAAGATTGCAGACGAAGCTGGTGCGCTGCTGATGGTGGACATGGCCCATTTTGCGGGCCTGGTGGCTGGTGGCGTCTGGCCCAGCCCGCTGCCCCACGCCCATGTGGTGACCACAACAACCCACAAGACCCTGCGTGGGCCCCGGGGCGGCATGATCCTCAGCAACGATGCCGAACTGGGGAAAAAGATCAATTCGGCGGTCTTTCCGGGACTGCAGGGGGGGCCGCTGATGCATGTCATCGCCGCCAAGGCTGTGGCTTTTGGCGAGGCGCTGCGTCCGGACTTCCGTACATACGCCAGGGCCGTGGTGGATAACGCCCGGGTTCTTTCGGAAACACTGGCAGGCCGGGGATACAGTATTCTGTCCGGGGGTACGGACAATAACCTGCTGGTGGTGGACCTGCGCTCCAGGAAGCTGACCGGGAAAGCTGCAGCCGCCAGCCTTGAGCGTGCCGGGATGACCTGCAACAAGAACAGCGTGCCCCTGGATCCGGAAAAGCCCATGGTTACGTCGGGCATCCGGCTGGGATCGCCTGCGGCCACTACGCGCGGCTTTGGCAGGGCTGAGTTTGCGGAGACCGGGAACCTGGTGGCGGATGTGCTGGACGGGCTGACGGCCCCGGGCGCGGATAACAGCGCGGCTGAAGGGGCCGCCCGCGAAAAGGCCCGTATCCTCTGCGACCGTTTTCCTGTATATTCCTGGATGAAGGATCAGGGGAGAACGTAAGATATGCGCTGTCCGTTCTGCGGCCATGAAGATACCCAGGTCAAGGATTCACGGCCCAGCGACGACAATTCCACCATCCGGCGCAGGCGGTTCTGCGGGGACTGTGGTGGCCGCTTCACCACATTCGAGCGCGTCCAGCTGCGCGAGATGACCATCGTCAAGAACAGCGGCGACCGGGAGGCCTTTGACCGGGACAAGCTGTACCGGTCGGTGATGATTGCCCTGCGCAAGCGCCCTGTGGATCCCGAGCGGGTGGAAAAGGTGGTCAACAGCCTGGTCCGCCAGCTGGAAGCCACCGGCGAGAGCGAAATCCCCTCGAAACAGATCGGCAGCATGGTCATGGACGCCCTGCTGGCCCTGGACCAGGTGGCCTGGATCCGCTATGCGTCCGTGTACAAGGACTTCCGCGAGGTTTCGGACTTCAGGGATATAGTCGGCGCCCTGAAAGACAACAAGGAAGAGGCTTAGGGCGCGGAACCAGTCAACAGATAATGGCCATCTGACTTCAGCTTTCTCCGCTTCCGGTGCTCACGTGCTGTAACGTACGCTGTGCCCCGGTTCTCGAAAATCTTGTCATCTGGCTCATTCTGCGTTGATTGATTCCGTGCTTTTTTCAATCCCAAAACCTCCCGGATTTCACTGCCATTTTTTTTCCACATACTGCAGCCATCATGATGGCCGTACTTCGCAACCATGAGGATCCTGATGGACTGGACAGGCGCCATTGCCGCATACGGACTGCACCTGGGCAGCTATATCCTGCCCTTTCTGGTGGTCCTGACCATTCTGGTCTTTATCCATGAACTTGGTCACTATCTTGTGGCCCGGCGCTGCGGGGTCAGGGTCGAGAAATTCTCCATAGGTTTCGGGCCCGAGCTGTTCGGACGGACCGACAGGGCAGGGACCCGCTGGTCCTTTTCAGTCATTCCCCTGGGGGGCTATGTGAAAATGCTGGGCGATGCGGATGCCAGCAGCCGGCCCGATCCTGCCGTTGCCGCCATGAGGGTGGAAGAACGGGCGCAGACCCTGCACGCGAAGCCTGTGGGGCAGCGCGCCGCCATCCTTGTGGCCGGCCCTGCAGCCAACTATCTTTTTGCCATTCTGCTGATGGGTTTGATGCTGTGCTTTTCCAGGCATCCCCTGCCTCCCCCTGTGGTAAAGGCGGTGGCTGAAAATTCTGCCGCGCAGGAAGCGGGTTTCCTTCCGGGGGACAGGGTTCTGAAGGTCAACGGACAGCCTGTTTACCGGTTTGCCGAGCTTTCCCGCATGGTTCTGCAGGGGGGCACGGAAGCTTCGGAGTTCGAGGTGTCGCGGGACGGTGAAACCCTGATGCTGCGGGCCAGGCCCCGGATGGAGCTGCGAAAGGATGTGGACGGACGGGATGTCCAGGTGCCTGCGCTGGGGCTTCTGGCGGACAACGGGCCCTGGGGGCCTGTTCAGGCTTTCAGGATTGCCGCGGTCGAAGCCGTGGATCTCAGCTGGATGTCCCTGTCCGCCATTGCCGGAATGCTTGCGGGCCAGCGCAGCACGGAAGAGCTGGGCGGTGTGATCCGCATCGCGGAACTGTCCGGAAATGCGGCCAGCGCCGGGATCCTGCCCTTCCTGTGGCTGATGGCCTTCCTGTCCATCAGCCTGGGCCTGATGAACCTTCTGCCCATCCCGGTTCTGGACGGTGGACACCTGCTTTTCTGCGCCCTGGAGGCTGTCCGCAGACGCCCCCTGTCGCCGAAAGTGCAAGAATATGGTTTCCGAATCGGATTTGCTCTGGTATTAAGTCTGCTGGTTTTCGTTCTCTATAATGACCTTTCCCGCTACTGAGGGATGAAAATCCCCCGGTTTCCGTCCTTGTCACTGACAGCGTTCCGGTGTTCCTGATGCGTGCCGTTTTTGTAACAACAGCCCTTTTCCTTGCTTGGGCCGCAATGTTTTCTGTCGCTTCTGTCCCGTTCGGGATTCCGGAAGCCATGGCCCAGGAGGCGGACACCGTCCGGGACATCCGGGTTGAGGGTGGCCAGAGGATCGAACCGTCAACCGTCCTGTCCTACATGGTCATCAAGCCGGGCGATCCCTTTGACCAGGAGCGGATGGACCAGTCCATCAAGGGGCTTTTTGCCACGGGTCTTTTCTCTGACGTCTCGCTGGAGCGGGAAGGGGATGTTCTGATTGTGCGTATCCAGGAAAACCCCATCATCAACCGCATTGCCTTTGAGGGCAACAACAAGATCGAGGATGAACAGCTGGAGGCCGAGGTCCAGCTTCGCCCCCGGGTTGTCTATACGCGTACCAGGGTCCAGGCCGATGTGCAGCGCCTGCTGACCCTGTACCGCCGCTCGGGCCGTTTTGCGGCCACGGTTGACCCCAAGGTCATTCCGCTGGACCAGAACCGCGTTGACCTGGTGTTCGAGATCAATGAGGGCGAACAGACAGGAGTTGAGCGGATCAATTTCGTCGGCAACAAGGCGTTCAGCGACTCAACCCTGCGGGAGCAGGTCCAGACCCGCGAGACACGGTGGTACCGTTTCCTGTCATCCGGCGACACCTATGATCCGGACCGCCTGACCTTTGACCGGGAGCTTCTGCGCCGGTTCTACCTGTCCGAGGGGTATGCGGATTTCCGTGTGGTTTCCGCTGTGGCCGAGCTGGCGCCGGACCAGAGTGGTTTCTATATTACCTTTACTGTGGAGGAAGGGGAGCAGTACACCATCGGCAAGGTGGATGTCACTTCCCGCATCAAGAGCCTTGATGCCGAAACGCTGCGTAGCGAGGTCACAACAGCAGAAGGTGATGTCTATGACGCTGGCGAGGTCGAGCAGACTGTCGCACGGCTGGTCACACTGGCCGGAAAGATGCAGGCGCCTTTTGCCGATGTCAGGCCCCGTGTGGTCCGCGAGCGCGAGAAAAAGCTGATCAACATCACCTATGATGTTGCGGAAGGCCAGAAAAACTATGTAGAGCGGATCGACATCACCGGCAACAGCCGTACCATGGATCATGTGATCCGCCGCGAGTTCCAGGTGGCCGAGGGCGATCCCTACAATACAGCCATGATTCGCCGGTCCGAGCAGAAAGTCCGTGATCTGGGCTTTTTCCAGAAGGTTGATGTGACAACCCGTGAGGGGAGCCAGCCTGACCGCACTGTTGTCCAGGTGGATGTGGCCGAGCAGTCTACAGGGGAGCTGTCCATCGGGGCCGGTTTCTCGACCACGGACGGCGTGCTGGGGGATATCAGCCTGCGGGAGCGCAACTTCCTGGGCAAGGGACAGGATGTCAGGCTGTCCACAACCATCTCCGGCAAGGCCCAGGAATTTGATTTCGGCTTTACGGAGCCGTATTTCCTTGAAAAGGACCTGTCTGCCGGTGTTGATCTGTTCCATGTGACCCGGGAATTCCAGGACGAGAGTTCCTATGACCAGAGAAGCACTGGCGGTGGCCTGCGGGTGGGCTATCCCCTGTCCGAGAACCTGCGCCAGAGGGTCTATTACAGGCTTGAGAACTCGGAAATCCGGGATGTGGATGCTGACGCCTCACGTTTTATCCGTGAGCAGGAGGGCGAGCGCTTTGTGTCACAGGTCGGCCAGGAGCTGGTCTATGACCGCCGCAACAGTCGCCTCAGCCCCACAGAAGGGTATCTTCTGAAGCTGTCAAATGATCTGGCCGGCTTGGGCGGAAATGCCCATTTCCTGCGGACAAAGGCCTATGGGTCAGCCTACTGGTCTCCGGCCGATGACTGGGTCCTGAGTGCGCTGGGAGAAATCGGTTATATTTTTGGCTATGGCGATCATGACGTCAGGATTGACGACCGCTTTTTCCTGGGCGGCGACACCCTGCGCGGATTTGCCAAGGCCGGGGTCGGTCCGCGGGATATGACCGGCGGGGCTGATGACGCCCTTGGCGGCAACCAGATGTACCGCGGCAGTGTGGAGCTGACCCTGCCCATGGGACTTCCCGAGGAATTCGGCATTCTGGGCCATCTGTTCACCGATTTTGGCAGCCTGAGCGATGCAGACCTGACGCCGTTGCCGGACGAGGATCTGCGGGACGGAGCCGCCCTGCGGCTTTCGCTGGGGGCCGGTGTTTCATGGCGCTCGCCGTTTGGCCCCTTGCGTGTTGATCTGGGTTTTCCGGTGATCAAGCAGGACTATGATGAAACAGAAGTGTTCCGTTTCAGCTTTGGTACAAGATTCTAGCAGCCTTTCAGGGGATGGGGAAAAATGAAAAAAATACTGTGGTGTGTTGCCGTACTGTCTGCTCTTGCCTTTTCGTCTACAGCCATGGCTGTCGAAGGAAAACCTCCTGTGGTCGGGGTGGTTGACGTGCAGGCTGTCCTGCAGAAGTCGGCTGTGGCCAAAAGCATCAGGGCCCAGATTGATGAAAAGCTGAAATCCTATCAGGCAGATGTCTCCGCGCGCGAGGCCGAGCTGAAAAAAGCCGAGCAGGAGCTGATGAAACAGCGATCGATCCTCAAGCCGGAAGATGCCAACAAGCAGAGAGCCGACCTGCAGAAAAAATTCATGGCAGTCCAGAAAGAGGTCAATTCCAAAAAGACCTCTCTCGACGCCGGTTTCAGCAAAGCCATGACAACCGTCATGGAAAACCTGCGCAAGGTTGTGTCCGGCATTGCGGGCGAGCGGGGTATCAATCTGGTCCTGACCCGCCAGCAGGTTGTCTATGCCGATGATGCCATGGACCTGACGGACGAGGTTCTGAAAAGACTGAACAGCCAGCTGTCTTCCATCAAGGTGGATTTTTCTGCTCCGAAGCCGGCGGCTTCCAGCACGGGCGGGTAAATGGCTGATCCGCGTTTCTTCCGCGTTTCGGGTCCGTTTACCCTTGGCCATCTGGCCGGTGTTGCCGGGGCTTCCCTGGTCCGGCCTGCAGATGCAGACCTGATGATTTATGATGTGTCCCCCCTGGCGCAGGCCGGGGCGGGTCACATCAGTTTTCTGGACAACAGAAAATATGTGGCGGATTTTCGCAGCAGCAGGGCTGCAGCCTGTCTGGTGCATTCTGATATGGCCGGCCAGGAACCTGCGGGAATGGCCCTTCTGCTGACTCCCTCTCCCTACCGGGCCTATGCCCGGGTGGCACAGGTTTTCTACCCGTTGTCCCGCGCTGCTGCCGGTGTTTCACCTGCCGCGACGGTCCACCCTTCTGTTACCCTGGGTGAGGGAACTGAAATTGCCGCGGGGGCTGTTGTGGAGGAGGGAGTTGTCCTGGGCCGGGACTGCCGGGTGGGTCCCAATGCTGTTATCGGGCGCAGTGTTTCCCTGGGCGACGGGTGTGTTGTGGGGGCCTGTGCCTCTGTCTCCCACGCCATTGTCGGCAACAGGGTCCATATCTATCCGGGAGCCCGTATCGGCCAGGATGGTTTTGGCTTTGCCATGGATGCGCAGGGACATGTGAAGGTACCCCAGCTGGGCCGCGTCATCATCGAGGATGACGTGGAAATCGGAGCCAACAGCACCATTGACAGGGGCTCTGGCCCCGATACGGTCATCGGACGTGGAACCATGATCGACAATCTGGTCCAGATCGGCCATAACGTCACCATTGGTCCCGGGTGCGTCCTTGTTGCCCAGGCAGGTGTGTCCGGAAGCACGGTGCTGGGGGCCCATGTTCTTCTGGCGGGCCAGGCCGGGGTGGCCGGGCATCTGAAGATCGGTCCGGGGGCCCGGGTTGCGGCAAAGAGTGGTGTCATGGAGGATATTCCCGCCGGCAAGGATGTATGTGGAACGCCGGCCATGGAAAAAAGGCAGTTTTTCCGGCAGATTGCTGTCCTGAAAAAACTGGCTCATACAGGAAGGAGCAGCAATGGATACGCGGACACTGGAAAGGATCAGCCGGATTGATGTGTCGCGGATCATGGAAATGATCCCGCACCGCTATCCCATGCTGATGATCGACCGGGTGGTGGATATAGTTCCTGATGCCACGGCGGTAGGCATCAAGAATGTCACAGTCAACGAGCAGTTCTTCCAGGGCCACTTTCCGACCCGTCCCGTCATGCCCGGTGTCCTGCTGGTCGAGGCCATGGCCCAGACGGCGGCTGTCCTGGTGGTGGCCACGCTGGGAAAAGAGGCCGAGGGCAAGCTGGTCTATTTCATGACGGTGGACGAGGCCCGTTTCCGCAAGCCGGTTGTTCCGGGTGATACGGTCCATATCCATGTGACCAAGGAGCGCAACCGGGTCAATGTATGGAAATTCCGCGGCGCGGCAAAGGTCGAGGGCGTCCTGTGTGCCGAGGCCGTTTTCTCGGCCATGCTCATGGACAAAGAGTAATGGCTTTTTCTGTTCATCCGACAGCCGTGGTGGACCCGGCGGCCCGCATTGCGG
This sequence comes from Pseudomonadota bacterium, assembly GCA_030775045.1. NCBI lineage: Bacteria > Pseudomonadati > Pseudomonadota > Pseudomonadota bacterium. The sequence goes on from JALYJY010000013.1 coordinate 22,840, forward strand.
AAGGCTGTGCCATCGGACCGTACTGCGTAGTTGGTCCTCATGTGGAGCTGGGTCAGGACGTGATCCTGAAATCCCATGTGGTTGTGGAGGGGCACACGTCCATCGGTGCGGGCACGGTGGTCTGGCCCTTTGCTTCCCTGGGGGGCGCTCCCCAGGATCTGAAGTACAGGGGCGAGGCGTCCCGCCTGGTGATCGGAAAGAACAACCGGATCCGGGAGTATGTGACCATGAACACCGGTACCGAAGGCGGGGGTATGGAAACCCGGGTCGGCGATAACGGCCTGTTCATGGCCGGTGTCCATGTGGCCCATGACTGCCGCGTGGGTAACAGTGCAGTACTGGCCAACAATGTCGGCCTGGCAGGCCATGTGGAGGTCGGGGACAATGTGGTAATCGGCGCTCTTGCAGGGGTTCACCAGTTTGTGCGCATTGGCAGTCACGCCATGATTGGTGGCATGTCAGCAGTCGATGCGGACATTATTCCTTATGGTCTTGTGAAGGGGGACAGGGCCTTTCTGGCCGGCCTGAACCTGGTAGGGCTGGAGCGGCGCGGCTTTCCCAAAGACGGGATCAATGATCTGCGCACGGCCTTCCGCGCCCTGTTCGGGCAAGATAAAACCATGGTCGAGCGCATGGAAAGTGTAAGGGCCAGCCACGGCAGCAATCCCCTGGTCCAGACCCTGCTGGCCTTCATGGCGGAACGTACCTCGCGGGCGATGACTATGCCGCGGGGCTAGCGGCAGCAGGGAGGTATTCCGGTTTCAGGGTTTTTTCCACTCCCTGCCTGAAATCATCCAGTTGCCTGTCTGGCCCCATGCCGGGTATTTCCGCAGGATTACACAGGATATTTGCTTCTCTCAGCGCATGGCAGGTCTGATCCATTGCGTGGAGCCAGACAGAAGCCTGCCGGGCATTGCCCCTGTTCATGCTGTTCCGGGCCTTGACCAGAAAAGCCGCTGGTTTAGCCCTGGCTATGGCATGGCGCAGGGTTCTAATGTCCTTTTCCACTGTTTCCGGATCTGCATCCCAGCCGGGAGCAAGGCCAGCGTTTTTCAGTGTAGCAATGCTGATATCCATCTCATTCAGCCAGTGTTCTGCCTGAAGCGGGTTGTTCTCTTTCAGGCACTGTCTGGCAGCTGTCCGGCAAAAGGCTGGCCGCAGGCTGGCTGCGGTCCCGGATTCGGCAGTCTTTCTGGTGGTTTTTTCCCGGAACTGTGCTGATGCACCGGCTACGGCCCTGCGAAAAGAGGCAAGATCTTCGGTCGACATTTTCAGGATTCCGGCAAGGGCATAGAGAATTTTTGAATCCTGCAGGTGCTGGATACTGGAATCCATTTCGTCCAGCCAGACCTGTGCCTGCCGGGGATTGCCCCTGTCCATGCCAGCCCGTGCCTTGAGCAGGCATGCGGCGGGTTTTGCCCGGGCCACATCGTGACGCAAGGGCCTGATATCCTTTTCCACTGTTTCCGGATCTGCCCCCCAGTCGGGGGAAAATCCTACCCTCTTCAGGGCCGCAATGCTGACATCCATCTCATTCAGCCAGTATGCTGCCTGAAGCGGATTGTTTTTCTCCAGACACTTCCTGGCTTCTGTTCGGCAGAATTCCGGCCGCAGGAGTGAAACCCTGACCGGAGGTGATGGAAAAGAACCGTTTTCCGGCATGCCTTTACTTTCCCGGGGGCAAAATCCCTGCCATGATATCCGGCGCCGGGTTACAGAGATGTTAACCGGACAGCCCTGATATAATACTGTACCTGCATTTTCTGCAAGTATTCCGGGATTGTACTGTCGGATGGATTTTTCCCTGAGGGGCAGGAGATATGGATACGCCTGGTTCGTACACCTTGCCGGCAGGGCCGGAAACCCGGGCAGACCGGGACAGGGCCGAGCGCAGTCACGTGGAAAGCAAGATCAGGTGCGTGGTGCCGGAGCCGAAAGACAGGGATACTGTCTCCGTTCTGGCATTTGTGCTCAACGCTGTGTGCGGCGGATATTATGAGCAGAAGTCCATAGACAGGCAGACATGGATCAGGACGGCCGTTTCCCTGGCAAAGGATATGAAGGCTGTGATGGTGCCGTCGGACCGCATGCATCATCCTGATGCTGCCCGTCTGGTCCTGAATTTTGCGGATGTATGCGGAATCACGGCAGAGGATGTACAGATCCTGCAGGATGCCATGTCTCCCCGGTTCCGCTTCCTGGGAAGACAACCGGCTGTTGTTCCCTGAACTGCCGGCTATGGCGGGACAGTCCGGAAGTTGCCACAATAAATCCATGAAAACAGTCAGCCCTGTTCATATTTCTGGCCATGGCCACCCCCTGCTGTTCATCCACGGCGGGCCGGGGAGCAGCCACCGGTATTTCCGGCCCTGGGTGGATCCGCTATCCGCCAGGTTCAGACTGGTGTTTTATGATCAGGCGGGATGCACGGGGCCGTATGATCCGCAAACTCCACTGACCCTGGAGGTTCTTCAGCGCCAGCTGGCTGGTATTGTGGCCGGCCTTGACGAAAAGCCGGTTATTGCAGCCCATTCCTGGGGTGCGTTCCTGCTGGCGTCTGCTGTCCGGGACGGTATCCTCTCACTGGATC
>JALYJY010000014.1 GCA_030775045.1 Pseudomonadota bacterium
CGGCAAGGGTAGGGGGGCGGGACTTGATCTGGGTGGCATAGCGCAGGCGGATGCGCCGGCCCTCAACCACCGGGGGCGGATGGCTGTCCACAGCGCCGCGCAGCCACTGGTTCAGGCGCGCTGTGGGAATACGGGTGTTCCACAGGTCGTACACCTCCAGCACCGCGTCCAGCAGATTGTCCAGCTTGCGGTTTTTCAGGGCCGAGATGGTGAGGGCCGGCACGCCCCGGGCCTGGGCCAGTGCGGACTCCAGCCTGTCCTTCAGGCGTTTCAGGGCGGCGGTCTTGTCCTCGATGGCGTCCCACTTGTTCACGGCGATGACCAGTGCGCGGCCTTCGTCAATCACCATGCGGGCGATGGTCAGATCCTGGTTGTCCAGGATGGCGTTGCCGTCCAGCACCAGGACCACTACCTGCGCCAGGCGGATGATGCGCAGGGTCTCCGCCGTGGCCATCTTTTCCAGCCGGTCATCGATGCGGGCCTTGCGGCGCAGACCGGCGGTATCGACCAGCCGCAGGGAGCGCTCTTTCCATATAAAATCAGCGGTGACGGGATCGCGCGTCAGACCCGCTTCAGGCCCTGTCAGCGCCCGGTCCTCGCCCAGCAGGCTGTTCAGCAAGGTGGATTTTCCCACATTGGGGCGTCCCACAATGGCCAGCTGGATGGGCCCTTTTTCGTCCTCGCTTCCGGTGATTTCCTCAGAAGCCTCTTCCTTCTTTTTCCAGTGAGGCGCCAGGGCCGTCACCAGATCGGACAGCCCCTGGCCGTGTTCGGCGGACAGGGGAAGGGGCTCACCCAGGCCCAGCTCCCACGCTTCCGCAAGGCCGGTTTCTGTCCCCTTGCCCTCGCACTTGTTGGCCACCAGGATCACCGGAAGACCCTGCTTGCGCAGCCACACGGCAAACTGCCTGTCCAGGGGCGTGATGCCGCCCCGGGCATCCACCACCATCAGAACCACATCGGCCCGGCGAATGGCCTGTTCTGTCTGGCGGCGCATGCGGCCTTCCAGGCTGTCGTCGATGGTGTCTTCCAGCCCGGCCGTGTCAATGACGGTCAGGTCCATGCCCGCCAGAACAGCGGGGGCCAAGCGCCAGTCGCGCGTCACGCCCGGCGTGTCATCCACCAGCGCCAGTTTTTTCCCGGCCAGCCGGTTGAACAGGGTCGATTTCCCCACATTGGGCCGGCCCACGATAGCGACGGTAAGGGACATGGGGCCGGTATCCTGCTGTTATCTATAGGCTGCCAGAGTGGCGTCATCAGTCAGCACATACAGGGTCTGTCCCGCGATGACCGGCGGCTGGGAGGCCGGGCCGGGGAGGGAGACCGTCCGCATTTTTGCGCCGTTCTCCGGATTGATGCCCAGCATCTCTCCGGTGGAAGAAGTAACCCACAGGACTCCGCCGCCCATGACAGGGCCGGCCATGGAGATCCTGCCGCTTCTGTCTTCCGGATCTTCCCACAAACCCAGGTCCGTGACCCACAGGATCTTTCCGTCCTGGCGCTTCAGGGCTGCCAGCTGGTTCTCGCCGGAAAGGACATAGACCACATCGCCCGCGACCCAGGGCGTGTTGAGGCCGCCTACAGACTGTTCCCACACCCGCGCGCCGATGCGCCCGTCAATGGCCACCATGCGCCCGTTGTGGCTGACCGCCAGCACAAGGCCATCGTCCATGACGGGCAGGCCCCGGATATCGGACATGTTGCTCACCGCACTTCCACCCAGCAGTGACGCAAGACTCTCCGTCCAGGCCACGCGGCCGTTCCGGGCATTCAGGGCATACAACTCGCCCGAGGAATAGGCCACAACAACCGTATCATCCCCCACGGCGGGGCTGGCATTGCCGACGATACCGGCGGTTTCGGCAATGCCCGTGTGGGTCCACAGGGGCGTACCGTTCTCCAGTGACAGGGCCACAAGCTGGTTGTCCACGGTGATGGCCAGGATGCGGCCGTCAGCTACAGTGGGAGCGCCGCGCAGGGGGGCGGAGACATGCTTGCGCCACCGGACGGCGCCGGTGCCAGGATCCAGCACCAGAACCTCGGCAAAGCCTGTGGTGACTACCAGGGCGTTGTCGGCCATGGCCAGCCCGCCGCCGGTCACATCGCCGGAGTCATCTTCCGGGGCTGCATTCATTTTCCAGACAGAGGACCCGGTGGACGCATTGAATGACGTGACCTGGTATTCGGTGTCCAGGGTATAGACATGACCGCCGGCCACGATGGGCGGCGTGGTCAGGCGGATGCGCCGGCTGCTGCCCGATCCTGCGCCGGAAGACCAGACCTGGCGGGGATTGTCGGACAGGGCCAGATTGCCCATGACGTGGTCGGGTTTGCCGCCGGACTGGGCCCAGTCCTCGTTTGTTACGGCCTCGGGAACGGTAATGGGGACCTGTGCGGCTTCCTCGTCCGGGTGCAGGGTATTTTCGGCCTTCATGACCGCGATACGCTGGCCGGGCAGGGGAGGATCCTCGGCCTTGCCCATCCAGTCATCGACCGTGCTGCAGGCACCCAGGGAAAGGGTCAGCACGGTCAGGACAAGGGGCAGGAGACAATAGACCCCCTTCGGAACCCGCTGCGGCGAGACGAATGCCAGGAACGAGGACCGCAGGACCGGAGTGTGCACGGACGTACATGAGGATTCGAGGACCGCATCGACGCAGCAGACGGCCGCCGCAGTCGGGGGTATGGAGGGGGCGTGCTGTTTCATGGGGCGGCTCCTTCGTAAGCCAGGGCCAGATCAGTGGCCCGCTCCCGCAGGCTGGCCGGGGTCTGCGGGTCAGACGCCAGGGCGTGCAGCATCTGCGCTGCCTCCGCCCTGTTGCCGCTGCGGGCTTTCAGGACAGCGGCCCATTCCCGCGCCGAAAAACGCCAGGAACTGTCCGCGCCGGTCAGGGGTTCCAGACGCTTCAGCAGCGCGACAGGATCGCCGCTGTCGGCCTGGTGCATGACGGACAGCAGGGTGGCCAGATCCCGCCACGGGGCATCCACGGATCTGTCGGCGGAGACGGTGTCCCAGATCTGTATGGCTTCGGTCGTTTTTCCGGCTTTGGCCAGTGCGCCGGCTTCGTGCAGGCGGGCCAGCATGGCCTGGCTGGCGGGGGCATTCTGTGCAAAAGAAGCCAGGGCCTGTGCAGACTGTGCGGGATCGGCCGGGGCCTGCAGCACCAGGGCGGACAGCTCCGCCGTGGCCCGGCTGTTGCGGGAATCCCGCCATTCGTGCCAGCCTGCAACACCAGCGGTGCCTACGACAACAGCAAGGACTGTGCCGATGATCAGCGTGTGGTATTTTTTCCAGACCGCCAGAAGGCGCTCCCGCCGGATTTCTTCCTCGATCTCGCGCAACAGCTCGGACATGGCCTGCCTCTCCCCGCTATGACCCGGCTGTTATAACCGGTTGCGTCCGGCAATGCCAGCACGGCGGCAGTATCCTGGGTCTACGGCGAGAGACGAACAGTCACCATGCGTCCATCCTCGATCCTGTAGCGTGTTATGGGATGGCCATCCTGCTGAGAGATGCAGGATTCCTCAGCCTCATAATACCTGATTTTCGAAAGCTGGCCGATCAGTGGCCTGACAGCACTGGATGCGCCCTCCCACGCCTGCCCGTGAACCCGGGGAGCAAGTCGCTGTCTGGACATTGTATATTCAAAATGGATCTGCACATTTTTACCGGCACGGCAGACGACAATCTGCCGGCGTGGATCTGTCTGAAGGAAAGCCCGGAAAGCAGCCTGCCAGGGTTCAGCAGGGGACTCTTCCAGAAAATCTCCACAGGCGTGGATAATTGTTAAAGCAGCCTGCCAGGGTTCAGCAGGGGACTCTTCCCGTGCTCCGGCTTTCAGAAGTTCTCCGGACGCGGCCGGGGAAACAGTGAGGGTTGCAACCCGGTAATCCTGGGACATGTGTGTTCTCCTCTCATGTTTTTCTTCCCGCGTCCGCTGGCATGAAAGTAAAGGACGGGCAATCCAGTGGGTTCACGCTTCCAGTCTCTGGTCCCTGAATGTCTCGTCCGGTTTCCTGGAATTTTCTGCAGGAAAAAGCCCATCAAGATGATAAACAGTCTGTGTAACAACAGGACTCTGACCTGTCCGGGTCCCGGCCTCCTGCGGATCGCCTGTCGTCAGGCGAATCCGGCTGATTCCCAGTGCAGCCAGCATGAGGACAGCGTCAGTATAATCACAGCCATCCGGAAAGCCGGGATACAGCAGGATGCTGTCTGTCCCGGAAAAAAGCGTGATGGCCTCGTCCACTGTCATGCAGGATGAATGAAGACAGACTGCCGGTGCCTGCTGCTCCAGAGCTTTTCCGAGGACCACTGCCACATGGTTCTGTCCGCCGGTCAGCCCCGTAAAGGACACCAATACTACTTCTGTCCTGTTGCCCATTGTCTGCAGGACACTCCTGTGGACAGAAACGGGGTTATCAGCCAGAACATCCTGACCCATTTTTCTCACTCCTCAAAAGTGAGCCTGAATCAGGGCATGAGCATACACCTGCGGCAAAGCCACAGGTGCAAACGACAACAGCCTGTACGCGCCAGAATGCGCGCAGCTATCGTCGTCGATGCGCTCTCTTCCATCCGGACTGTACCGTCGGCCCTGGCATCTCACCAGGTCTGCTGACCCCCACACCTTGCGGTCCGGGGCGCTCGCGGGCTCCCTCCTTTTCAGGAAGATACCGCCGGTAGGGACTTTCACCCTGCCCTGAGAACAGGCATCGTTATGGATCAAAGCATAGGCCGGGAGATCCGGCCCTGTCAAACCGGCAACTTTCATTAACTGTTTTTTGATCTTTTCACTCTACGGTTTTGTGAAAGTGTTCATTTTTCCCGGAGATTTTTCCATGACATTCAATGCAAGGACCATGCCTCCCGTGCTCATGCGGGCCCTGATGACCGGAGAATTTCCCATGAATTCCGGGGAGCTGTGGAAAGGACTGGCATGGCTTGAAACAATCGGGAGAGAGATCCCGGAAATGGCGGTGCCGAAAGCTGTCCCGAAAGGCATTGATTTTTCTGAAGGAGAATACGAAATTGCAGCGTGGCCCAAAAGCCCTCCGCCCCCGCCTGCAAGGATGTACAGGAACCTGCTGGTGGGGTGTGTCTTCAGCCATCTTCTGGATAAATATGGTCTTGAGAGAGGCCGCTTCCGGGCCGCTGAAGAATACCTGGAAGGTGTTCTGAACCAGAGCCAGGCCGCAGGGCATGGGCGAAAGGGGCAGTCCCTGATCACCGGCATCGCCTTTGTCGCCACGGGCTTTGACTGGATGGAGCCTGTCCTGAACAATGCGAAAGATGATCCCTCAAAACGGATCGACATGTATCAGGCCCTGTTCAGTCTGGTGGACCTGCCCCCGCAGATGGAACAACGGCTTGAGTCCCTGCGGAACCACCTGGATTCCGGACAGAAAATATCAGAAGATGACCGGCAGTGGCTGGCTGAAACAGATAAAAGGGCCAGAAATTTCATAGCTTATGCCCGCTCGGCTGATCCCGGCCTGCAGAGGAGCCTGCTTCTGGGAATCCCTGCGGAAATTCCCGAACATGCGGGCAAACTGAAAACCATGCTGCAGGACACCATCACCGGGCCGCTGGAGACCAGATACACTCTGGATATTGCCAGACGAAACATTGCAAAAGCCGTAGAGGCGCAGGGAGTCAGGGGTCTGCAGAACCTGGATGAGCTCCAGACGGCGCTGAGTGATACCGGGAATCCCTCGGAGTTTGTTGCAGACGCCTGCCGGAGGTTGATGGATCTTTTTGGTGGTGGGGTGGCGGACCCGCAAAAAGAGGCCCTGAAAGATATCAAGGCAAGGCTGGAAGCCCTCCCGGATCCTCGAAAGCCTCCCCTCACAGGCCAGCAGACAGACTGGCTGGACACTGCCCGCAAATGGGCTCTCGGGTTCTGTGACCAGATTGTCAAACAGGGAACGGCGGAAGAGCGTGCCATAATTTTCACAGCTTTTCAGGAAGGCAGAAAGGTGGAATGGAAGGGTCTTCCGGAAAATCTTCAAAAGGTGTTCACCGGTGCCTGGAAGTCTGCCCTTGACCTGAAACAGCCCGTGGAAAAGGCCATGGCGACGGACCAGTTCAAGCCCTGACAGGGCCCGGCTTCTTTCTGAAAAATCCGGGTTCTTGTCAGAGGATGTCAGGGTATAATGACAGCCTGCATCTTCTGACAGGATTCCCCCATGACCATTCCCGCCGCCGCACCGAAAACCATTCACCGCCGTGACTATACCCCGCCCGCGTGGCTGGTGGAGGCGGTGGAGCTGCGTTTTGACCTGCGTGAGGGGGAAACGCTGGTGGAGGCCGCGCTGCAGGTCCGGCGCAATCCGGCCCGGGCCACGGAGAATCTTCCCCTGGTGCTGGACGGGGAACAGCTGGAGCTTCTGGACATTGCCATCAACGGCACGGCGCTGAACAAAGGCGATTACGCTGTTGACGACAGAAGCCTCACGCTACAGAAACCGCCGGCTGATACGTTCACATTAAAAACCCGCGTACGCATCCATCCGGAAAAGAACACGGCGCTGGAAGGCCTCTACATGTCCCGCGGGCGCTTCGTCACTCAATGCGAAGCGGAAGGATTCCGGCGCATCACGTACTTCATCGACCGGCCCGATGTGATGGCGCGCTATACGACGACTATCGAGGCGGACAAGGCGAATTTCCCCCTGCTGCTGTCCAACGGCAATCCGGTGGCGCAGGGTGAGGCCGCCAACGGCCGCCACTGGGCGAAGTGGGAGGATCCGTTCCCGAAACCCTGCTATCTGTTCGCTCTGGTGGCCGGCGCGTTCGACGTGCTGGAAGACACGTTCACCATTGTCTCAAAACGCAAGGTAACCCTGCGCATCTACAGCGAACCAGGCAACAGGGACAAATGCCACCACGCCCTGGAATCGCTCAAAAAATCCATGGCCTGGGATGAGAAAACCTTCGGGCTGGAGTACGATCTGGACCTGTTCATGATCGTGGCGGTGGACGATTTCAACGCCGGTGCCATGGAGAACAAGGGCTTGAACATCTTCAACAGCAAGGCCATCCTGGCGCGCCCCGACACAGCCACGGATGCGGATTATATCTACATAGAGGCCGTGGTGGGCCACGAGTATTTCCACAACTGGACGGGCGATCGCATCACATGCCGCGACTGGTTCCAGCTGACCCTGAAAGAGGGCCTGACCGTGTACCGCGAGCAGGAATTCTCCTGCGACATGAACTCGCGCGCCGTCATGCGCATCTTCGACATCAAGCGCCTGCGCTCCATGCAGTTCCGGGAAGACGCGGGCCCCATGGCGCACCCCATCCGTCCCGACAGCTATATGGCCATCGAGAATTTCTACACCATGACGGTGTACGAAAAAGGTGCCGAGGTTATTCGCATGATCGAGACCCTGGTAGGCCGCGAGGGCTTCCGCAAGGGCATGGATCTGTACTTCAAACGCCACGACGGCCAGGCGGTGACGTGCGACGATTTTGTGGCGGCGATGACGGATGCGAATGACAGAGCTATCAACAAGGACCAGTTCCTGCTGTGGTACAGCCAGGCGGGAACGCCGGTGATCGAGGCCTCGGGCGTGTATGACGCACAGGCCCGCACATACGCCCTGACCCTGCGCCAGTCATGCCCACCCACGCCGGGACAGCCGGTGAAAGAACCTGTCATTATCCCGGTGGCCATCGGCCTGGTGGGCCCGGACGGGAAGGATATTCCCCTGCATGTGGGCGAGCATGACCTGAAGACAATCACCACCGTGTGCCCTCTTGTGACAGTTGAAGAAACGATCGTCTTTGAAAAGGTGGCAGCAAAACCGGTTCCCTCGCTGCTGCGGAATTTGTCCGCGCCCGTGATCCTGAAAATGGATCTGACGGACGACGAGCTGGCCTTCCTGATGGCCAGCGACAGCGATCTGTTCAACCGCTGGAACGCCGGACAGACACTGGCGATGAATGTGCTGAAGGGGCTCATTTCTGTCATCCCCGCGCAGACGGGGATCCAGACTGGTTCAGCAAAGAAACTGGATTCCCGCTTTCGCGGGAATGACAGTTTGAACGTACCGGAGATATTCCTCAATGCCTTCCGCAAGATCCTGTCCGACAAAACCCTGGATCCCGATTTCGCCTCTCACGCGCTGGCACTGCCGCCCGAAGGCGACATCGCGCAGGAGATGCCGGTGGTCCACGTGGACGCTATCCATGCAGCCCGTGAGTTTGTACACCGCGAACTGGCCACGCAGCTGCGGCCCCTGTTTCTGGAGCGGTACAGGGAACTGCACAGCTCGGAAACAGGCGAGATCGGCGGCGCGGCAGCCGGTCGGCGGGCGTTGAAAAACCTGTGTCTGGACACTCTGATGGCCGCACCGGATGCGGAGGTTTTATCTCTCGCGGTGGCCCAGTTTGACACGGCCCGCACCATGACCGATTCCATGGCGGCGCTGCGCGTGCTGGCTGACACAGAAGGGCCGGAATGCGACCGCGCGCTGGCGACGTTCGAGAAGCGGTGGCTGAATGAACCGCTGGTCATGGACAAGTGGCTCAGCGTCCAGGCGCTGTCACAGCGTGCTGACACGCTGGCGCGGGTGAAGGCGCTGAGGGACCACCCGGCCTTCACCATGAAAAACCCCAACAAGGTGCGGGCGCTGCTGGGCGCGTTTGCCGGCAATCCGGTGCGGTTCCATGATACGGGCGGCGAGGGTTATGACCTGCTGGCGGACACGATCCTGCAGCTGGACAAACTCAATCCGAAGATCGCCGCAAACCTGTGCAAAAGTGCCTTTTCCACCTGGGCCCGCCATGAACCCGTGCGCCGCGGCCTGATGAAATCGCGCCTGGAACGCCTGAAATCCACCGGCACCCTCTCCACCGAACTGTTCGAAGTGGTGGAGAAGAGCCTGGGGGCCTGATCAGAGCTGGCTTTTCACTCGCCGCACCCCCGCCACCGTCGCACCGCGGGCGACCACGTCCGCCAGGGGTTCCTCAGCCACCGCCATATGGAAGGCATTGGCGTGGATCAGGGTTGTCGCGCTTCCCATGATGCCTACGTGGCCTGGGAAGAACACAATATCGCCGGTCTGCAGGTTCCGGGGATCCGGCACGGGCTTTCCGACGGCTGCGGCCTGCTGGTCGCTGTCGCGGGGGCACAGGATGCCTGCCGCCGCCAGGGACATCTGGACGAGGCCCGAGCAGTCCAGCCCCAGACTGCTGCGCCCGCCCCACAGATAGGGTGTGCCGAGGAACGTGCGGGCTGTGGCCACAAAGTCCGGCAGGGTCCGGGTGAGGGGGGACAGGTGCGCGGTGTATATCCAGCCGCGCCCGGGAACTTCTGTCCATTTTCCGCTCTGTTGTCCGGTGCAGACCCGGGCCATGAGGCTGAGGGCGCCGGTCGGCTGCGTCTTCAGGTCCGGTTTGGGGAAAACCTGCGTGCGCAAGGCGCTGACCCAGTGGGTGGGCGCAGGTCCGGCGGAGGCAAGACTGGCCAGCGGAACATACCCCACATGTCCTTCGGTCTGGCTCTGGCCCCAGGCCAGTCCGTCTTTCCGCTGTTCGTAGACCATGAACAGCTCGCCATACAGAAGCTGGGAGGTGAGGGGTGCATCCCGGTCCGGAACCAGGGTCATGGGCGTCATGTCCGCGCTGACTACAAACAGGGCGCCATCGGCATATCGGTCGGCCCTGAGCGTGCCCTCCAGCCAGCGGGCGGCCAAGTCAGGCCGATACGGATACATGCGGGGGTCAAGGGTCATGGGCGGATCCCGGAGGAATTTTACTTTGAGCTTCCGGAAGGGTATACCAGCGCGTGCGCAGATAAAAGACCGGAGCAATCATGCCCGCCACGGAAACCATGATTCTGGTGAATGACCGGGACGAACAGACCGGCACCATGGAGAAGATGGAGACCCACCGCCAGGGCCTGCTGCACCGGGCGTTCAGCGTGTTCATCATGGATTCCCGCGGTCGCCTGCTGCTGCAGAGGCGGGCCGCCGGGAAATATCACTGCGCCGGCCTGTGGAGCAACACCTGCTGTGGCCATCCCCGGCCCGGCGAGGCGGTGGAGGCTGCGGCCCGCCGCCGCCTGCAGGAAGAAATGGGATTCTCCGTTCCCCTGCGCCCGGCGTTCGAGCTTTCCTACAGGCTTCCCCTGGAAAACGGCCTGACCGAGCACGAATACGACCATGTGTTCGTGGGCCTCCATGATGGCCCCGTCAATCCTGACCTGGCCGAAGTGGGTGACCATGCTTTCCGCACCGTGGCAGACATTCTGGACGATATGACCCACAGCCCCGGCCTGTATACGCCCTGGTTTGCCCTGATCCTGCCCCGGATGCAGGCCTGGGTCCGGGACAACGGCCCTGTCACTGCATCCTGAGGACAGGCCATGAGTCGTCTTGAGACTGCAACACAGCCGGTTTCTTCCCACACGGTTCTGGCGCCGGCCCGGGCCGTCAGCTTTGCCAAGCTGATCGTCAGCGGCGAGCACGCGGTGGTGCACGGCTGCCCGGCTCTGGTGGCCTCCCTGCCTTTTGAGACGCGGGCCGAGCTGACACCACTGCCCCACACCACAGATATTCATCTGGTTTTACCGGATCTGGATACGGAACTGCGCCTGTCGTGGTCCGAAGCTCTGGGCCGCGTCCAGGCCGCCCGGGACCGGCACAGGCTTTTTGCATCCGGCATGCTGCCCGTTACATCCGTTCTGTCCGAGCCAGCCGAACTGGCGCTGGCGGCGGCGGTCAGCCTGGCGCCCCGGGGCGGGTGGAGCCTGCACCTGACCAGCACCGTGCCTGTGCGAGCGGGCCTGGGATCCTCGGCGGCCACCATTGTGGCGGCCCTGAAAGCCATCGACAGCGCCTTCCGTCTGGACACCCCGAAAAGCGACCTGTGGCAGCAGGGACGGACCATCGAGGCCCTCCAGCACGGCCGATCCAGCGGCACTGACATCGCCGCGGCCCTGTACGGCGGGCTTCAGCGCTTCCAGGCCGGGCACGTTACAGTTCTGGACTCCCTGGCCCTGCCGGAGGGGTGGCAACTGTGGTACAGCGGCAAGTCCGTGACCAGCACGGGCGAGGCGGTGAGCAGCGTGGCCGCCCGGTTTCCTTCCGGCCATGCTCTCTGGGCCTCGTTCACACAGACAGAGCAGCAGGTGGAGCAGGCGCTGGAGCGCAAGGACTGGCCGGCGCTGGTAGCCGCCGTCCGGGAAAACCACCGCATGTTATGTGCCATCGGCGTGGTCCCGGACGCCGTAGCCCGGATCATTGCCCTGATCGAACAGGCCGGCGGCGCAGCCAAGATCTGCGGCGCGGGTGCTGTCCGCGGTGATGGCGCGGGTGCTGTATTCGTTCTCCCCGCCCATCCGGGCGCTGATCTTCCGGAAGTCGTCCGGAAGGCCTGGATGCGGATGATTTAGGGATAGGTGCTCTTCTGTTTTTCAGAAAAGAAACAGTTTCATATATCCGGCATATACTGGTCGGGGACATTAACAGGGAGCCTGTGATGTTATTGCCTGATGCTGTAAAAGAAGCCATCGAGGTGCTGCGCACAAGACCGCACAACACAGAAGCAGAAGAATGTCTGGCCGCCTTTGTTCTGAATCAGCTTGGGGAAAATGGCAAACGGGCTGCTTTCAGGGCGGCTGTAGCCATCAGGTACGAAGGTTCACAGGATCTGCAGCCAAAACGAAAGACTGTCCTCGCTTTATGCCATGATGGTGTTCTCCTTTGTCGGAGATTTTGATATTGCCCGCCGCGTGGTTTTTTCTGATCATGCATACTGGTTCAGGGATGTCGTGGCTGCGGCAGATAGTCGCATATCCGAAGACATTTTTTGCCGGAGTATGGAAAAGGCCGGGTATGAAATTCTGGATGCCCGGTCTGCTGTTTTTATTCTGGAGCTGGCTCGAGGCTTCCAGGATATCTCATGCGCTGTAGTGAAGGGCGGCGAATTCAAGGCGCGCGTCGCGGGGGCTATAGCAGAGATCCTGGCGGCTAAGCCTGCAGTGCCCGTTGCGTGACCAGATCATCAGCTTTCTGACCGTTTTCTGACAAACGCTTCCCACAAGTCCGGCCTGCGTTCGCGGGTGGTTTTTTCGGCCTGTTCCTGGCGCCAGCGGCGGACCTTTTCGTGGTGGCCGGAGACCAGAACATCCGGCACGGTGCGCACAACACCGGCGGCGTCTGTCCATTCTGCCGGGCGGGTATAGTGGGGGTATTCCAGAAGGCCGGTCTCGAAGCTTTCCTCGCCCGCAGTTTCCGTGTTGCCCATGACTCCCGCAAGCAGGCGCACGCAGGCATCCAGCAGGACCAGTGCCGCCGGTTCTCCCCCTGACAGGACAAAGTCCCCCAGGCTGATTTCGTGAATGTTGCAGGCTTCCAGAACCCGCTCGTCCACCCCTTCGTACCGGCCGCACAGGATGGTGACGCCGGGTCCGGCGGCAAAGTCCCGCACCATGGCCTGGTCCAGGACTTTCCCCCGGGGCGTGAGGTAGAGCAGGGGACGCGTGTCCCTCACCGACCGCACCGCCGCCTCGATCACGTCCGGGCGCATGACCATGCCGGCCCCGCCGCCGAAGGGAGTATCATCCACAGTACCGTGCCTGTTGGCGGCAAAGTCACGGATCTGGATCGCATCCAGCGCCCAAAGGCCTTTTTCCAGCGCTTTTCCGGCCAGGCTGTGACCCAGAAAGCCCGGAAACATCTCCGGAAACAGGGTGAGGATGGTGGCGCGCCAGGACATCAGGATCCGTCTCCCGCACGCTGTTCTGTGGGTCCCATGGCCCGCGACAGGTTCAGGGCCGTGGTCAGGATGCCGATGTGGCTGTAGGCCTGGGGAAAGTTGCCCAGCATCCGTCCAGATTCCGGGTCATACTCCTCGGACAGCAGACCCAGATCGTTGCACAGGCCCAGCAGCTTTTCAAACAGCCGCCGTGCGTCCTGGGTACGACCCTGCAGGATCAGCACATCACACAGCCAGAAACTGCAGATCAGGAAAGTACCCTCCTTCGGCCACAGGGCCTCGTCCACCTGGTCGGGCCGATAGCGCATGACCAGACCGTCCTCCATAAGGTTGTCCTCAATGGCCTTCACCGTACTGACCATGCGCGGGTCCGTGGCCGCAATAAAACCCACGGCGGGCATCAGCAGCACGCTGGCATCCAGCTGGTCCGATCCGTACGCCTGCACAAAGCTGTTCCTGTCCGGGTTCCAGGCCCGCATGCAGACCTCGTCATGGATTTCCTGCCGGATGGCCCGCCATGTGTCCACCGGGCCCTCGAACCCGAATTCCTCCACCAGGCGCACGCCGCGGTCAAAGGCGACCCAGGACATGACCTTCGAATGGGTGAAGTGGGACCGGCCCTGGCGTACTTCCCAGATTCCCTCGTCCGGTTCGCGCCAGATCTCGGCCAGATGGTCCAGAAGGTTGCACAGCAGGGACCAGTCCTTGCCGATGCGCTCGACCCCGTATCGGTGGGCCAGGAACAGCACGTCGGCCACCTCGCCGTACACGTCCAGCTGGCGCTGGGATGCGGCGCCGTTGCCGATGCGCACGGGTCGTGAATTCTCATAGCCGGGAAGCCATCTGATTTCCTGTTCGGGCAGGAAACGCTCACCGCCCAGGCCGTACATGATCTGCATCTGGCGCGGGGATCCGGCCACGGCGCGGATCAGCCAGTCGCGCCAGGCGTGGGCCTCCTCCAGATAGCCGCTGTCCATGAACGCCAGCAGCAGGAACGCGCTGTCCCGCAGCCAGCAATAGCGATAGTCCCAGTTGCGGGCGCCGCCGATCCATTCGGGCAGGGACGTGGTAGGCGCCGCCACGATGGATCCTGTGGGGCGATAGGTCAGGGCCTTCAGGATCAGCAGGGAACGCCTGATGGTTTCCGCCCAGGGGCCTGTGGCCTTGCACCGGCTGCTCCACTCCATCCAGAAGGCTTCTGTTTCCACAAGGGCCTGGAGCGGATCATCCGCTGCGGGAACGGGCAGGTGGGACGGGGAGTGGGTCAGGACAAAGGGGATCTCCTGGCCTGCGGAGACCACAAATTCGCTATAGCTGGAATAGTCTTCGCTGTTGATGGCCACCGGGGTGCTGAGGGTGATGCGATGCGGACCGGCTACAGCAGTCAGGTCACCGCTGGAGCGCCGGGAAACCCATGGCACCGTCAGGCCATAGTCAAAGCGCAGGACGATATCCATGCGCATGGGTACCTTGCCGCTGATGCCCCTGACGATGCGGACCAGATCGATATTCTGGCCGCGCTGGGGCATGAAGTCGATCAGGGCCACTTCACCCTCTGCAGTGCGGAACCGGGTCTCCAGGATCAGGGTGTCTTTCAGGTACTGGCGCGTGACGGCGGCTGTGGCATCTGCCGGCGCGATTTTCCAGTGGCCGTTGTCCGGACCGCCCAGAAGCGCCGCCATACAGGCCGGGGAATCAAACCGCGGCCAGCACAGCCAGTCGATGGACCCGTTGCGGCCCACCAGCGCCGCACTCTCACAGTCCCCGATCAGGGCATAATCCTCGATCCGCAGGGCCATCAGTTATGTAACCTCCAGGATGGAAAATCCCAGCGGATCCAGCCGGATCCGGTCTTTTTCCAGGATGCATCCCCGGGACAGGAGGGGGGTGAGGGATCCCGACACCGGCATGTCCAGCGTCCTGTCCCGGCTGAAGCTGAAAACACACAGGAGAGTTTCTCCGTCCAGAGTTCTGCGGAAAGCCACAATGTCGTTGTCTGTGGGGATCAGTTCACATGTTCCCTGTTTCAGGGCAGGGTGGGCCTGACGCAGTTTCAGAAGATTCCGGACGAAATTCAGACAGGACTCCGGGTCCTTTTCCTGGACAGCCGCATTCAGGGTCCGGTGTTCAGGCCGGACGGGCAGCCACGGCCTGTCGGAGGTCGAGAATCCTGCTGACGGACCTTCTGCCGTCCATGGCATGGGGGTGCGGCAACCGTCCCGGCCCTTGTATTCCGGCCACAGGGCCTTGCCGTAAGGGTCCTGGAGTTCCTCGAAGGACAGTTCGGCTTCGGGCAGGCCCAGTTCGTCCCCCTGGTACCAGCACAGCAGGCCGTTCAGGCAGAAAAACCAGGCCGTGAAGGTGCGCCAGAAGGCCTCTGGATCCTGCGGCCAGCACCCCTGCATGCGGGTGAACAGGCGGGGCACGTCGTGGTTTCCCACGGCCCAGCACAGGGCTCCGGGCGCGTAGTGGGCTTCCACCTGCTGGACCGAGCGTTTCAGCTTTTCGGCCCGGATATCAAAATCGAACAGCAGCTCACCCGTATAGACTGTCTGGAACCGGCTGTTTCCCTGTGTGTATTCGGCCCCCAGGGCGTAGGTGTCCTCGCCGCTGATGACCTCGCCCAGCAGCAGGATTTCGCGATCGTGCTTTCCGAAATGCTTCCGGATGCTCTCCACCAGGCCAAAAGTTTCGGGCAGGTTCTGGTTGTGAATGTTGTCCTGAAAAGCCCGCGGATTGGCCAGTGCGGTCTGGGCATCGCCCTTTGCCACCTTCGCCGGCGGATTGTCCCGCAGCTGGCGGTCGTACAGGAAGTGCGGCACAGCATCGACCCGAAAGCCCGAGACTCCCCGCTTTGCCCAGCACGGCCTCCAGCACAGCAGGGTTCCACAGGTTCAGCTGGGGCTGGGATGTCAGGAAGTTGTGGAAATAATACTGGCGGCGCTTGCTGGACCAGGTCCAGCCGCTGCCCCCGAAAATGGACATCCAGTTGTTTGGTACTGTGCCATCCGGTTTCGGGTCACCCCAGACATACCAGTCAGCCTTTGCCGCTGCGCGGCCCGAGGCGCTGTCCCGGAACCAGGGATGCTGGTCCGATGTGTGGGCCCAGACCATATCCAGCAGGATCTTCAGGCCCAGCCGGTCCGCTTCTTTTGCCAAGGCGTCAAAGTCCGCCAGAGTGCCAAACAGGGGATCCACATCCGTATAGTTCGCGATGTCGTACCCGAAATCCTTCATCGGGGACGTGAAAAAGGGCGAGATCCAGACGGCATCAAAGCCCAGATCCCGTATATGCTCCAGCCGCGCGGTGATGCCCTTCAGGTCTCCAACTCCGTCACCATTCGAGTCGGAAAAGCTGCGGGGATAGATCTGGTAGATGGACAGGCCCCGGTACCAGGGAGGGTTCATGGCAAAAATCCTGAAGAAGATGAAGGAAAAGCCTGAAAATAGCCTTTCCTGATGCGGCGCGCACCCCTCTTTCTTGAAGATAGTTTATTTTCATTGTAAATTCAGGAAATCAGGCTTTTTTCCCAACTTTCGCGGAGACATACCGTGACCGGACGCACCAGCCCCGCCAGCGCGGGGAGTCCAAGGATCTACTGTATGGCCCTGGAAAACATCCGGGGCAATCTGAAACCGGGCCAGACCGTCCTTGAGGCGGTTATGGAAAAACTGGAGGAAGTGGCGAGACAGGGGTACACTCATGTCCATTTCACGCCCTTTACCAGACCCACGGATAAAAAATCACCGGCAAAACACAAACCCGAAAAATGCCCCTATGCCATTGAGGCGGCCGACCTTAACCCGGTCTATACCGGGGGCCGGAACGTCAGTTACGAAGAGACAGAAATGCTGATCAGGAAAATGGTCGACAGGTGTCGCTCCCTGGGCATGGAGCCCGTTTACGACATCGCCATGAACCATATCGGATACGGGGCAAGGATATTTGATCCTGTACGACGAAAGGAACTGTTTGACGACCCCATCTTCGGAGAACTGGCCAGGGCGGCGGACAGTGGCCGGGTTAATCCGGAAACCCTGTTTGATGATTACCGGCAGAAACGCAAGGGAAGCATTTCAGGCCAGTGGCTGGATGTGCGCCAGGCCCGGATTGATGAGCCGGAGCGGATGGAAATCCTTGTCGAGTATTTCTATATCCCGTGGCTGAAATGGATTGCGAAGCTGGGGTTCCGGGCCCTGCGCGTGGACGCGGCGGCGGTTCTCCCGGAGGATTTTGTACGCCGGATTGCTCCGTTCATGGCTGAAATTCTTGGCGGGGAAAAGGGCTCAAAAATCCTGGTCCTGATGGAGGCTTTGGGAGAAAGCCCGAAGAAGCACAGATATCTTGTTGATGCCTTCACGGATCTTGAAGACAGGGCCACAGTGTATGCCCTGAACAGCGGCCTGTGGGGCATTACGGCAGACTGTGGCCATATTTATCCGGAAACCCTGAAAGCACAGCTGGCTGGAAACAACCAGCATGTTTTCTGGGCGCTGGTCCATTCCCGGGTTCTGGGTTCCAGACAGATCGGAGTTGTCGGGACCCACGACACCATGGACGAGTTTACCGAAATGACCTGTCTGGCAGCGCCGCATGAGGCTGAAAACCGGCATTCCCTGCGACACTGGCTGAGGAGGCATATCAGCGAAACAACGGAGCTCGGCAATAACCACAGGTTTTTTATCAGTCTGCTGATGCTCTCCCGCCCCGGGCTCATGATGACCGCCCATCACGAACATATTCTCTCAAGGCAGTATGAATGGTTTAATACACAGCCGGTTGTCACGTCTTCCGAAGATGAAAAAACATTCAGCTTCATCCAAGCCATGAATATTGTGCACGGCCAGTTGTACCAGGACAGATCATACACATGGCAGGAAATAGCTTTTAATTCCCTGTGGCCCGACAACTATCTGCATATTTTCCGGCCGGAAGCCGGGTATAGGGGCGATCCGGAAATTGTATTCGCCAATACTGAAGGACAGGCGCAACCTAGCCTGGACGCCGAGGATTATACAGCCCTGATCGACAGCCTGCTGGCCAGCAAGACCTCCCCTGATCGCCAGGCCAGTTTCGGAACCCTGCACCTGCTGGGCGAGTTTGAGCCGACTGTAGCCCGGAAAATTGCAACATACTACAGATCCAGGGGGCACGAGGTCATGTGTAATGGAAGGCCTGTACCTGTTCTGGCCCTTGTACCGCCCCTTGTTGAAGAGTCTGTTGCGATAAAACCGGCTGCAGGAGCCTGATCACCCCATATGCCGTGATGCCAGATAGTCAGCGGCCTGCATTTCGGTCAGGCGGCTGGTGGTGCGCTGGAATTCAAAGGCATGGCGACCCTGCGGGTACAGTTCTCCCGGCGGGGCTTCTGCGCTGATGATGACCCGGGTGCGGTGCTCGTACAGGGCGTCGATCAGGGTCATGAAGCGTTTGGCCTCGTTGCGCAGGTCGTCGTTCAGGCGCGGTACCCCCTCGATCAGGATGGCGGAGTAATGCCCCGCCAGCGCCAGGTAATCCGCCGCGCCCAGCGGCTGCTGGCACAGCTGGGCAAACGTAAACCAGGCGATATGGGCGGCCGCGCGGGGGACCTCCAGCGTCCGGCCATGTACATTCAGGGTTTCCGGGGCCGATGTGGCATTGTCCGTCAGCCCGGAAAACACCCGGGCCAGCGCCTGGTGCGAAGCTTCCCCCAGCGGGGAGAAGTACACCGGATGGCCGCGCAGGCGGTCCAGACGCCAGTCCACCGGCCCGTCCAGCGCCAGAACGTCCATGCGGGCCTTGACCAGGGCGATGAAGGGCAGGAACAGGGCCCGCTGAAGGCCGTCCTTGTACAGATCATCCGGTGGCCAGTTAGACGTGGCCACGACCACAACGCCCAGGTCCAGCAGGGCCGTGAACAGCCGGCCCAGGATCATGGCGTCCGCGATGTCCACCACATGGAATTCATCAAAACACAGCAGCCAGGCCTCGTCCGCAATTTCACGCGCCAGAAGCGGCAGGGCATCCCCGCGCATGGCGATGCGCTTTTCGTGCAGGCGGCGGTGCACCTCCAGCATGAATGCGTGGAAATGGACGCGGCGTTTTTTCCGGACAGCAGCTGCGCCAAAAAACAGGTCCATGAGCATGGACTTGCCCCGTCCCGGCTCGCCATGGATATACAGGCCGCGGGGCACAGGCTGTTTTTTTGTCCAAAGACACAGCCGTGAAAGCCACGAGGCCGGCTTTAGCAGGGTATATCCTTCCATCGCCCGGGCCAGCTGGTCCAGCTTTTCCGCCGCCTGTTTCTGGTGCGGGTCGGGTTTCAGCTGGCCGCTGTCCACACGCTGTTGCCAGAGGTCCAGGACGCTGGTCATGACGCCTTCCGCAACAGCAGCATGTTGACGCCGTTCAGCTTTTCATACAGCTCCCGGGCCTGGGACCAGAAGGCGTCCATGGCCACCCGGATTCCTTCTTTTTCCATCTGGCTGTGGATATCATTCCACGACCGTTTTCCGTCGATCCGGCCCAGAATGGCGGCCGCCAGCGGGGGCAGGGGCAGGGTAGTTTTGTTGCCTCCCAGTTCTACAGTCAGGCCCGCGCCGGGTTTCAGGCCTGCTGCTACCTGGGCCGGGTTTATGCGTTTGGGGACAGGAGCCAGATCGGGATTGTCCAGGGTGGCTGCGGCTGTTCCGGCCCGTTCCTGCGGCACCAGATAGGCGATGTGTTTGGCCATGTTGCCGCTGAGGGTTTCAGCCACAGCAGCCCGCTCTTCCGGGGACAGCGCTTGCAGATTGAGGTCCCGGACCCATGTGGCCGGGTCATAGCGGGCCGGCTCGATGAAGGAGGATACGGCCAGACCGGCGGACCGGACCAGATCCAGAAACTCCGGCACTGTAAAGGCCCGGTCCCGGCTGTGCAGCAGCAGGTCGTATAGACCGGCGTCAGAGCGCAGATGATCCCCGAGGAACGGATTGCGCCGGAACCAGTTTGTGGCCGGAAGACTCTCCACCACCCGCCTGGCCAGCGCCACGCTGTCCTGCCGCGACAGGCCGGCGGTGAGGGTCCGCAGGGTTTTCTGCAGCGAATACAGACCGGTGCGGCCGTATGCGCCGTACACCATCAGACCCATGCCGCCGCCGGGTGCGAGTTTCTTTCTTAAAATACCCAGCGCCGCTGCGGGATCGGGCAGATGGTGCAGCACGCCGCAGCTGTCGATGTAATCAAACGGACCCTCGATCTCTTTCAGGTCCAGAAAGGATCCGGTGAGGAAAGTGATGGAGGTCAGGCCGCGGATCCGTGCACGCTCTTCCGCAATGCGACGGGAGGTCGAGGACAAATCCACATACGTGATTCGGGCGTCGATTCCCGCATCGTCGGCCTGCTGGGCCAGCATGATCAGGCCGTCCCCGGTGCCGCCCCCGGCTATCAGGATCCGCAGGGGCTTTCCCCTGGGCCAGTGGCCGGCGAAAATGTAATGGATGATCTCGTCCAGATCGCCGGGACTGCCGGTGATCAGGCGTTTTTTCTCGTCCTGCGGATCGCGTTCCGGATAGGGCAGATCCTCGTACTGGTCTTTTAGAACGGCAGTGTCCATCAGGCGGACTGTGCGCCCGGCACGCCTTTGGTCGTGGAATACTCAAAGTGCAGCGCTTCGCCCGGATGAACCAGGGCGTGGGCGGCGTGACAGGCCATGGCGGCCTCGTGAAAGCCCGACAGGATCAGCTTCAGCTTGCCGGGATATGTGGCGATGTCGCCGATAGCGAAAATTCCCGGCGCGCTGGTGGCCTGAGTCTGCGGGTTCACGTGAATGTGGCTGCGTTCCATGTGCAGGCCCCAGTCCGCGATGGGCCCCAGGTCCATAGCCAAGCCAAAGAACGGCAGCAGCACATCGGCTGCCAAGGTCTTGCGCTCGCCTTCCAGCGTTTCCACCACAACGCCGGTCAGCTGGCCGCTGTGGCCTTCCAGTCCCGCCAGCTGGTACGGCGTCACCAGTTCGATCCGGCCCAGGGTGGCCAGTTCTTCCAGCCGCGCCACGCTTTCCGGCGCCGCGCGGAATTTGGCCCGGCGGTGCACCACCATGACATGGCTGGCCACGTCGCACAGGGCCAGCGCCCAGTCCACGGCCGAGTCGCCACCACCGGCGATCACGACCCGCTTTCCGGCGAAATCCTGCTTGCGGCGGACCATGTAGAAAATGGATTTTCCCTCGTACTGCTCCAGCCCATCCAGCGGAGGACGGTTGGGACCAAAAGCGCCGGCTCCGGCAGCGATAATCACTACCCGGGCGTCGATGCGGGTTCCGGCGGACGTCTCCAGCAGCCAGCGATCGCCATGGGATTTCAGGGATACCACCTGCTGGCCCATGTGATACACGGGCTGGAACGGCGCGGCCTGTTCCTGCAGGCGGTCGATGAGGGCCGCAGCCTCGATCACCGGCCAGGCGGGAATGTCATAAATGGGCTTTTCCGGGTACAGGGCCGTGCACTGGCCACCCTGGTGATCCAAGGCGTCAATGACGTGGCATTTCATGCGCAGCATGCCGCATTCAAAGATGGCGAACAGGCCCACAGGACCCGCGCCGATGATGGCTGCATCTGTGATATGCGTCACTTCAGACACCGCATGCTTCCCCTGTAACGGAGAATAAGGTCAGGCCGCCTTGTCCAGCGCCTTCTGCGCCTGGTCGACCAGCGCCCTGAAGGCAGCAGGATCATCATAGGCGATGGCGGCCAGAACCTTGCGGTCCAGGTCGATGCCCGCGCGCTTCATGCCGCACATGAACCTGGAATAGGTCATGCCATGCAGGCGGACGCCGGCGTTGATACGCTGGATCCACAGGCTGCGGAAGTTGCGCTTCTTGACGCGCCGGTCGCGATAGGCATAGCGCAGGGCCTTTTCGACCTTCTGCAGGGCGATGCGGTAGTTGGTGCTGCCCCGGCCGCGATAGCCTTTGGCCAGCTTCAGGATTTTCTTGTGACGGGCGTGCGCTGTGACGCCCCGTTTTACACGTGCCATGGTTCAGTTCTCCCCGTATATCAGCTGTTCGGCAGGAAATAGTCGCGGATGTTTTTACCGTCCGTGTCGAACAGGACGAAAGTGCCGCGGGCCTGCCGCTTCATTTTCTGGGGTTTGCTGATCAGGCGGTGCCGCTTGTGGGGACCGCCGGCCTTGACCTTGCCGCTGGCCGTGACCTTGAAGCGCTTTTTCGCGCCGCTGTGGGTTTTCATCTTGGGCATTTTGTACTCCTGTTCGGGATTGCCGGACCGTTGGGCATGCCTCACGCCTCGCCATCCGGAAAAGGGGACCCTTATAGCGATTCACACGCGGGGGTGCAAGGTATTCGATATACGGCAGACAGAACAGGCCGGGGTGCGCCCTATGCGGTCAGCCCGGGAAAAACAGCACCCCGCAGGTTTCCGGGGACGGGAGGCATGTCTGCCGCAGTCATTGTTTTCCGGGTCACGATCCTCCAGATTCTCAGGGCGCGGACAAGCCTGGTCGCCATTTCACAGGGGAAAATCTCAACAGTTTCCGAATACCCCTGTTGTCCCGGCACCACGATGTTTTCTTCTTTCATGACGCGCCGTATGACGGCCAGGGAACGGACCGGTCCCTGGAACTGGATGCCGTCCTTTGTCGGAATGCACAGGACGGCGGGCGCTGTGACCCTGAAAACCGGATTTTCCGGATTCCGGGAAACAGTCTGCATAATGCCGGCTTCAGCAAGAATGCTCACGGCCGCCCTGACCTTTGTATATCCTATGACCAGTGTTTCCTGCGGGTGCCGGCGTGCCCATACCCCCCTGCCCTTCATGTGGGCTGTGACTGCGGCAGTAATCGCGTCAAACTCCTTTTCCCATGTCCATTCCGGCAGCCGGATATCCAGGCCATATTCATTCAGGGCGGCTTCGATGGCGGCAAGGGCTGCGGAAGATCCTGTCAGGGAAACATCACCGGTCTTCAGGTTGATGCCTGCCCTGACTCTGCCTGCGACCAGTATTGTCTGGACAATCCCGTTCCGGTTTCCCACAGAAATCCTCCGCGTCAATCCTCATGGTCAGCGCATCGACGGCTGGGCCCTCTTTCCGGGGATAGTAGGCCCTGCGCAGGCCTGTCTTCCGGAATCCGGCGGCCCTGTAAAAGACCAAGGCCGGAGCGTTGTCCACCGCCACTTCCAGAAACAGGGCTTCCACATGTTTGTTCCGGCAGGCTGTCAGGGCATGACCCAGAAGAGTTTTTCCCAGGCCGCGACGCTGGCAGGATGGAGTAACCCCGATGGACAGGATCTCGGCCTCGGGTTCCGTGATCCGCACCAGGATAAAGCCTGCCTCTTCAGCCAGCCAGCCCAGAACTCCCGGCTGGGTCAGCATCTCTGTCACGTCTTTTTCCGTCCAGGCATCCGGCCCCAGGGACTGGCGCATGATTTCTGCAATCACCGGTCCGGAATGGCTGTCGGCCGGGGTTATCCCGATCATTCCACCACCTGGCGTGTGTTGCCGACAGTCACATCTGCCCCGCGCATGTACAGGGGCACGGGTGGCCAGTCCTTTGCGGCGGGGAGACGCTGTGCTGCCAGACGGGCGATGGCTGCGGGGTCGGGCGCTGTGATGTTTTCCAGGATTTCTGTGTGGTGACCCGGCAACAGCTCTTTTGCCCGCACCGCACCGTCGCCGGCCAGAAACAGGGGGTGGTCCAGGAGGGTCTGAGCCGTACTTTCCCCCAGGACCAGAGGCTGTCCCTGCGGCTGCCCGTCCGTGCCGTACATCTGTACAAACACATCGCTGCGGCGCGAGTCGATGACCACCAGCAACGGTCGTCCGTGGCGCACACTGTCCGGCACGCTGGCGGCGATGGCGTCAAAAGTGCTGATGCCGATGACCGGGATGCCCAGCGCCAGGCCGAATCCACGTGCGGCGGACAGGCCAAGGCGTACGCCCGTAAAACTTCCCGGTCCGGTAGTCACGCCGACGGCATTCAGATCCGGGTATGCCACTCCCGCTTTTTCCATGACCTGCTGGACCAGGGGTACCAGGTCCCGGGCCTGGCTGTGGCCCTCTTTCAGGGTCTGTGCCACCCCACTGTCGCCATTCATCACGGCCACGGAACAGGCGGACAGGGTCACATCAAAGGCAAGAATCTTCATATTTTTACTTTCATCACGGCAGTAATATAACAACATGTGTCTGCAATTTCATATCCAGGGAGAATCCGGATGCTTACAGAAGAACAGCGGGAAATTTTTAACGCGGCCAAGTGCAGGCTTGTCACTGTCAAGCCGACTGAACCAGTTGATTATGCTGATGTAAGGTCCGCTGATGCATATGTGAATCATCTTGCAGAAAGAGCAGCAGAGGTACCGGACCATGTTTTCGCTCCCCTGGAAAGTCATGAACCCCATTTTCGCGGATTTGTGGAAGCAGCCGGCAGATATATTCAGGGACAGGATATGCTTGTGAAAATTTCAGAAGACAGGTCCGCACCAGGGAGAGAAATGCCTTCTCTGGCCGCCAGGTGTGATCTGTAATCCGGGGATTTTCAGCTGGATACCGGTTTCGGAATATCCGGCACCACATTCTGCGGCTGGTATCTGAACATCATCAGGCCGTCGGCGGAAGGTATCCTGACGGGCCCGGGCAATTCCGGAACCCGGAAAACAAGACCGGTAACGCCATCAAAGGGGTGCGGATCTTCTCCCGGCTCGACGAGTTCCAGTCAGTGGATGACCAGGGACTCTTTCCGCAGTGGATTGCCCAGGCGGATCCAGGCGATTTCCAGTCCTTTGAAAGGCGTCAGGGACACAGGTCCGGAACCAGACGCCAGCCGGATATGGTCCAGCCAGGAGTCCCTGCTGCGGAATTTCAGGCACACGTGGCTGGGAATGGTTTCGAGGGGGCGGCCTTCACGTTTCTGCAGGGCCAGGAAACCCTCTTCGGCATATGTGTCAAATATCCGGCAAACAGATCTGTCGACAGATCCCGGGTCAATCATCTGCAAATTCACAGGTCCACCTCTTCAACAGGGAGCTGTCTCTATAGCAGCTTTCCCGGGACAGGAATTCAATTTCCAGTTGACAGCCATCTCCCGCAAAACCATAAGGTATAAAT
>JALYJY010000015.1 GCA_030775045.1 Pseudomonadota bacterium
GCGGGTGGTTTCAGTCCAGGACATGTCATTCTCCCTTGTTGTCGCAAACAAAGAGAATCATATCCCGCTGAAATCACTCAATTTAATTTTCGGTCAGGCTCTAAACAAGAAGCCAAAACATCCATGCAATCTGTTGCACTTCATCTAGGGTAAAAGAGATGTGTGAGTTAAGGTCAATCTCCTTGGTTTGCAGGGCTTTGGTGCGTAAGCATATCGTTCCTGCCTCAGGCATCGGATCGTCAGTTAATGGTATTTCTCTCCCCGATTCTAACTTGGCAAATATTTCCCGACGATACCATTTAAGAGTTATCTTCCCCTGATCAACATCGAGCTTTTTTCTATTATCGGCAATTCCAAGGTTGTGCGAAAGAAGGTTTCTGATCTCCCAGAAGCTCTCGATGATTTTTTTCTCATCATCCGAAAATTGCAGGCCTTTGTCAGACAACGCTTGTACCTTGTTCTGTGTTCTTAAATTGTTACGCACTTCGTTTTGCCAATTCTTTATGACTTCGCCCAAAACATCACCGGAGTTAACTCGTCTTCTGTCCCCGTTCGCATGAAGTGCGAAATATGACATTTCAAGAAACACGAAGAATGACTCAATAATTTCATTTACAGCGTTGTTCAAATTCCAAGCCACAAAGTCGTCTTTCCACTTCTGGAACTCGGCTGCTTGTATCGGCGGCATGGAATCGTTCGAAAAAATCTGCCTCTCATTTCGAGGAGGTGTGTTAACTTTCTCCAAATCATAGGCACCAGTTTCGGCAAATTTCACAAATGTCAGTGTGCGCCCAATGCCGGAAAGTGCAATATTCTGTACTCTATCAAGCTGAATTTCATATTTTAGTTGTGGGGTTTGCATGCGCTACTTTCTCGTAATGCACTGATATTATATGGAGGATGTTGCCCGTGATAAAGCATTTAAATCAACACGACCTGGCAGCCCGCTGGGGCATTTTGGCACGGACGTTAGAGCGTTGGCGGTGGGAAGGCATCGGGCCGAGCCATCTTAAAATCGGCAGGCGCGTGCGTTACAGGCTTGAGGATGTTGAGAATTACGAACAATCACGCTTGGTTGCGCACAAACACGCTCATTCGCCGCCCGAAATTGAGGGCTAAAAGGAAGCCACGAGTAAAATGCCGTACATTCCCTAAAAAGAGAGTAGTTCCGAGTAAGTGGCGGAGGACGCAGTCACCTGCGAACCACTCTCTGCCTGTTTATCAGGGAAAATACAGGGAATCTTACCGATTCTGAACGATGAAGACATCGCATGCTTTTATAAAGTCTCATAGGAAGCGGCAAATTTGTTAGAATTCCCTGGAAAGGGAACAGGGAATTTCACAACCGGATCACGGTAAATTTTAGCTGGTGTAGATTACAGAACAGGAGTATTCCATATTTCGAGAATAATAGTTGACAAATCGGCCACAACACCCAAAATAAGAAGTATGGATATAAACGCTGCTGCAAAATGTCTGGCTGAATTGGGGCACCCGACACGCCTTGCGATCTATAAGCGCCTGGTCGAGGCGGGAAGCCAGGGGCTTCCTGTTGGCGCTTTAGGGGAAGAGCTTGAAATCCCTGCTTCCACACTTTCCCATCACATCAAGGGATTGGTTATGGCTGGACTGATCGCACAGGTACGCGATGGACGTACTTTATGGTGCCGGCCTCATTTCGAGCATATGAACGATGTTGTCAGTTTTCTAACCGAGCAGTGTTGTACGCGTCCTGTCCAGAATGACATGAATGATTGCATTGCTTGCCCACCGCCAAAGCATGCCAAGGTTAAGGCCAAACCCAAGCTGGCCAAGGCTGTTTAAGCCTGCCCTATGACATTTCGTAAAAATTAGAAATATAGTTGACATTTGTATCTTCCTGCCTTATAATACGTATATTCTGGAATAATGGAAATATTGTTCTGGGCGATTAGACAGCGAGGCGGCCATGAACAAGCAGTTACCCATTGCCATTATCGGTGCCGGTCCAGTAGGGCTGGCAGCAGCGGCTCACGTGCTCTCTTATGGCGGCATACCGCTGGTGCTGGAGAAGGGGCCGACGGCAGCCCATGCCGTCCGCCAATGGGGCCATGTCCAGCTGTTTTCGCCTTGGCGCTTCAATGTAGATAAAGCAGCCAAAAAGCTTCTTGAGGAAACCGGCTGGAGTTCACCTGATCCTGAACGCCACCCCACAGGTCATGAACTGGCAGATCTTTATCTGGAACCACTGTCCAGACATAGCAAAGTAGATTCCCGCATCCGCTATAACGCCACAGTCACCAGTGTGGCCAAGGCGGGTGTGGACAAGGTCAAAAATGACCGGCGTGAAGAGCGTCCCTTTGTCCTGCGTATTGAAAGCAGCCAAGGCCATGAAGAGGATATCCTGGCCGCAGCGGTGATCGATGCCACCGGCAACTGGTTCAGCCCCAATCCGGGAGGGGCCAATGGCTTGCCTGCTCCCGGTGAAAAACAAGCTGCACCATTTATCCATTACGGTATTCCGGATGTTCTTGGCCCGGACAAGGCTTTTTGGGCCGGTAAGGATGTCGCTGTTGTGGGTTCAGGACACTCTGCCATGAACGCACTGCTGGATCTGGCAAAGCTGCAGAAAAAACATCCCGATACCAAAATCCACTGGATAGTGCGCCGTACCCAGGTGAACAACGTCTTCGGCGGTGGCGCCGATGACCAGCTGGCAGCCCGTGGCGCTTTGGGAGAGGCAGCCCGTCATCTGGCTGAAAGCGGTAATCTGCAAACGCATACAGGCTTCCGCATTGCCCGGATGAATCAACAGAAAGATGGTGTTGAGGTTGTTGCGGAAGATGGCCGGAGGTTGAGCATGCATCGCCTTATCGTCGCCACTGGGGCAAGGCCTGATCTTTCATTCCTGCGTGAAGTGCGCCTGGATCTCGATCCGGCCCTGGAAAGCAACCGGATCCTGGGGCCGCTGATCGATCCGAATTTCCACTCCTGCGGCACGGTACGTCCTCATGGCGCAGCCGAACTGACTCACCCTGAGAAAGATTTCTACATCATTGGCATGAAAAGCTATGGACGTGCGCCGACCTTCCTGATGGCCACAGGCTATGAACAGGCCCGGTCTGTTGTCGCCAGGCTGATGGGTGATGATGAAGCTGCGGCCCGTGTGGAACTGGAGCTGCCGGAAACCGGCGTCTGCTCAACCAATTTACCAGGGCTTAGCACAGCCTGCTGCGCTCCGGAGAAACCGGCGGCAAAGGCGGCCACGCCTGAAACCGCTTTCTTTAACCCTGAAAAAAGCGAGGAAAACACCATGTCATCTTCTTGTTGCCCCACCAATCAGACTGCAGCCAATAAACCAGCCGCTAAAAAGGAAGAAACTCAAATGGGCGGCAGCTGCGCCGTGCCTGCTGGCAGTATAAAATCTGCCGAAGGATCTTCATGCGCTGTTCCCAATACAGCTGCCAAACCAGTGAATAAAGAAAAGCAAGGCGGCGGTTGCTGCGGCTGATTTGATTGATGCTCCCCCTCCTGATTTGGATCGGAGGGAAGGGTAGAATGAAAGCTGTTTATGAATACCTCATCCTCTCCACGTGAGAGCCTGCGAGGAGTTGTCCTCTCCGGCCTTATTCTGAGCATCGCCCTGTTGGGCGATGTTCTTTTGTATGTTGCCTTGCCCTTGTACGCCACTGTGTTTGGCGTGACTCTGGTATGGGTGGGAATCCTGCTGGCTGCCAACCGGCTGGTGCGCATTGTGGGGTATAGCTTCATCGCCCGTTTGGGTCACCGCGTGGGTCTGCGTTATCTATCTTTGGCATCAGGCGTAGCCGCAGCGGTGTCTACCCTGGCTTATGGATACGGATCTGGAGAATACGTTCTGCTGATCGCGCGTTTGGTATGGGGAATGTCTTTCGCCGCATTGAATCTCTCAGTGCTGGCGTATGCAACCAAAGCCAGCAAGAAACTGGGTATGCGTGTAGGCTTGGGGCGTATGCTGGCCGGTATTGGTCCTACCTTATCGCTGAGCTTCGGTGCCTGGCTGATCACGCAGATTGGCCCTCGGGATGTGTTTATCCTGTGGGGATTTTTGACTTGGGCCACTATTCCCTTGGCCTGGTTTTTGCCGGATCTGGAAAACGCCGAAGAGCAGCCCCGGAAAATCTTTCTGCCCCGCCCGGATCATATCGACCTGTGGGGCTTTGTCATGGGCCTGGTGGTGGACGGGATTTTTGTGCTGACTTTGATGATCATCCTGAAAGACAATCTGTCGCTGGAGTCTGCCGTTCTTTCCGGAGGCTTGATCTTGGCTTTGCGCCGAGCGGTAGAAATGATCTTGGGCCTCTTCGGTGGCAACATCGGTGATCGCTTCGGCGCTGCCCCTACAGCGTTTCTGTTTACCGTAACGACGGGGATTGGCTTGGCGATGATTGCTTGGGGATGGCTCATTCCCGGAGCCATCATAGTTGTTCTCAGCCGGGGTCTGTCGATCCCGCTGGGTCCTGTTCTTGTGGCACAGCGCTATCCCAACCAGAAGTTTGTGAAACTGGCTGCATACTCTACGTGGACGGATGTTGGCGCGGCTGTAGGCCCTCTGGTGGCGGGATTACTGGTTCAAAGTGTATCGACAAATATCCTGTACGCAGTCCTGGCGGCCAGTATCCTGGCAACCTTGATTTTGATTATTTTGTCAAAAACCATATCCCCATGACCAGAGAATTTCTGGGAGACAAAGTCGAAATCCGTCATGGATTGTCCGATGTTTCCTGATGTGGTTCACTCTACTGCCCGAAGCGCCGTCATTGGAATTAAAATACTTATTGAGCACCTTCATTTAGGAAAGCGTAATCCATATGTTTTATCTGTTTGTTAAAGCTGCACTGTCAGGAATCATTGTGATGGCTATTTCTGAAATAGCCAAACGTAGCCCATTTTTTGGAGCTCTCGTTGCATCTCTTCCTCTTATTTCTATTCTTGGCATGCTGTGGTTATGGAGGGATACAGGCGATACCGTACGCATAGCCAATCATGCCGAAGCTACCTTCTGGCTTGTTCTTCCCTCGCTTCCGATGTTCTTGGTATTGCCTGCTTTAATGCGTTATGGAATGAGCTTTTATCTTGCTCTTATTCTTTCCTGCCTCCTGACTATAGGGCTTTATTTTCTAACCGTATGGCTGATGTCCAGATTTGGGCTTGCCCGCTTATAATTTCTTGCCGTTTGATTAAACAACTTATTCGATCTAATTCAAATTAGCTCTTCGTTGTTATCTAAATTTTGCAGATGATTTCATAACTGTTAAGCTGCAGTTGAAATCAACTATGAGAAGTTGAATGGATCAAAAAACCCATTGGGAAAACATTTACCAGACCAAGTCGTCCATGCAGGTCAGCTGGTACGCGGATCACTTGCAGACTTCGTTACGCCTGATTGAACAATCAGGACTTAACAGGTCAGCCCATATTATCGATATAGGCAGTGGGGCTTCCACCTTGATGGATGACCTGATGGACAGGGGCTTCGCCAATTTGACCTGCCTGGATATCTCGGCATCCGCCCTGGACATTGCCAAGAAGCGCTTGGGCGCACGAGCTGATAAAATATCATGGGTAGAGGCAGATATCACGCAGGCTTCCCTGCCAAAGCATTTTGACCTATGGCACGATAGGGCTGTATTTCACTTTCTGATAAGTCCTGAGGATCGCCAAAAATATGTGGATATCGTAAAGCGCTCCCTTAAGCCACATGGCTATGTCTTGATGGCTACGTTTGCCTTGGATGGCCCTAAAAAATGCAGCGGCTTGGATATTGTGCAGTATAGTCCACAAACCCTGCATAATGAATTTGGCCCAGAATTTCAGATGGTAGAAACCCTAAGTGAATCCCATCATACGCCTTCAGGCTCTGTTCAGCATTTTATCTATTGCTTGATGCAGTACATACCTCAGGAGAAAACATGAAAACTCTGCTGATTATCAATGATCCGCCGGACGACACGGAAAAGTGCTTCAATGCGTTGCGCCTGGGTCAGGCCATGCAAAAAACGGCTGGAGTTGAGCTGACGGTATTTTTGATGGGTGATGCGGTGCTGGCTGCTCGTCAGTCTACGTCTCCCAGCAAGATTGCGGATCTGCTCAATCAAATTATGGGAGCCAAGGGCAACATTCTTTTATGTGGAAGCTGCCTAGACAAACATACGATGACAGAAGGGGATATTATTGCCGGTCGTCGCAGTACAATGCCAGAATTGGCTGAAGCAACGATAAAGGCTGACAAGGTCCTCATCTTCTAGTGCAGATGGGCGGCTTGTTTTAGTCTGATCCAAGTGTATATTATAGTTGTATGAAAAAATTTCTTTTCAGCTTTCTGGTGCTTCTTATGCTCACGCCTTCGCTGGCGTGCGCTATGCCTGTTTGCGCCGATGAAGCCAAGGCCGTAGCTGTAAAAGAACATTGTGCCGATCATGCGCCAGGCAAAGCCAAGCAGGATAAAAAATCCGGCAAGGTTACATTTCTAAAAGATTGTATGGGCCTTGAATTTCAGGCAGCAGACAAGGGACCAGCTGTACAAAAGCCTGATCAGGTTAAATCCTTCTCATTTATTATTCCGGCTGACATTAATCCCGTTTCGACGTGGACCCTGAGTGACATTGGCGGCATCCGAGGGCCGCCGCCAGATTGGTCTGATCACTCTCAAATCCAACCTTCTATTCTTCTGACAACCCAACGCTTCCGGATCTAATCCTCAGCGCGATTTATTTTTTGCGCACAGCTTTTAGCTATGAGGATTACCGATGAAATTTTACGCTTACACTCTGTCTCTATTTCTATTGTTAACGTTTGCACTCCCGAGTGCGGCAGGTGAATATCACCTGGAAATCAACCGGGAAACGGTGAACATTACCGGTAATCCGGTCAAGAAAATCACCTTGAACGGAGGCATCCCTGGCCCGACCTTCCGCTTTACCGAAGGTGAGGATGTCACTGTTCATGTGACGAATAACCTGGACGAAGATTCATCGGTCCATTGGCACGGGTTTCTCCTCCCTTCTGAGATGGATGGTGTGCCAGGTTTCAGTGGTTTCCCTGGCATCAAGCCGGGCGAAACCTTTATCTATCGCTTTAAAGTCCGCCAGAGCGGCACCTATTGGTATCATGCCCACAGCCGTAGCCAGGAACAGGATGGGCACTATGGCTCCATTATCATAAGCCCAAAAGGGAAAGACCCCATTCCGAGTGACCGCGACTATGTGGTCCTGATCTCTGATTTTCATGATGAGGATGGAGACAACATCCTTACAAATCTGAAAATGTCTTCCGACTATTACCAGTTCGCGCGTCGCACGATTGGCGACTTTTTTGCGGATGTGAGCGAAAGAGGTTTTGGTAAGGCCTGGGCTGATGCCAAAATGTGGGGCGAGATGCGCATGCTGCCCACCGACCTTTCGGACGTTTCTGGCTATACATTTCTTGTAAACGGCAGAACACCCCAACAGAACTGGACAGGCCTGTTTAAATCTGGCGAGCGGGTACGCCTGCGCTTTATCAATGCCTCCGCCATGTCGATCTATGATGTGCGCATTCCAGGCCTGAAAATGAAAGTTGTTCAGGCTGACGGGCAGAATGTTGAACCCGTTACGGTCAATGAGCTCCGCTTTGGCGTTGCGGAAACCTATGATGTGATTGTGACGCCTAGAGAAGATAAAGCCTATACCATTGCCGCCGAGTCCATTGACCGCACCGGCTTTGCCTTGGGAACTCTAGCGCCACATGAAGGCATGAGAGGCACTGATCCACAGCCGCGTCCCCGCACCTTACTGACAATGGCGGATATGGGCATGTCGCACGGGGATCCAAATGATGAAACTGGCGATATGGGTAGCATGGACCCTTCACAAATGGGTCATCAGATGCCCATGGATGAGAACATGCAAGGCATGGACCATACGGCTATAGGACATAACATGGCTGGAATGGAGGGTATGGATCATTCCTCTATGGACCATGACATGGGTGGTATGGAAAGCGGCTGGGCAAAAGCCGGAACGCCGCCTGGCGATAAGGCACTGAACTATACCGACCTGCGCTATGCCGGCATCCAGAAAGATACACGCCCCCCGGAAAGAGAAATCCTCGTCAATCTGGGCGGAAACATGGAGCGTTATATCTGGACGATTAACGGCAAGAAGTTTCAGGACTCCGGCCCGATTAACCTGAAGTACGGAGAGCGCGTCCGCCTGAAGTTTGTCAATTCGACCATGATGGCGCATCCCATGCACTTGCATGGCATGTTTGTGCAACTGGAGAATGGCCAACCCGCTGAAAAACTACCAAACAAGCACACGGTTATTGTGCCGCCAGGGCAGTCCTATTCTGTGCTCCTAACAGCGGACGAGCCCGGCGAATGGGCTTTCCACTGCCACCTTCTGTATCACATGCTGGCAGGTATGGAGAACAAGGTCATTGTGGCAAAACTTGATTCTCACGCTATGCCGCCGACTAAAGCTGCGCCAGCAAAAGCAAAAAAGACGCCGCAGGAAAAGCCGAAAGTTAAAAACCCGCATGAGGGGCATTCCATACCCATGGATCATAAAGACATGAACCATGAGGGAATGAATATGGATGACATGCCGGACATGGATGATTTCACGCCTCAAAAAGATAATTCATCCGAACAGGATTCCTCTCATGGAGGCCACAATGCACACTAAAATCAGCTTTGCAGCATTATTGGTGCTTTTGTCGACGCCAGTTTTTGCCCGGGATCCCCACGCCGGACATACTCAAACACCGAACCCTCCAGCGCCATCTTCTGCGAAGCCAAGCCCGGAAGTTGCCCATGCACACGGTCAGGAGCTGTTTCATGCCTTCCGGCTGGAAACGGATTATGGCGCAGGCACAGAGGGACCCGTCGCAAGCTGGGACTTTGATGGCTGGATCGGCGGTGATTACAACAAGCTGTGGCTCAAAGCTGAAGGCGAAAATACAGACGGTAAAACCGAACAAGCGGAATTTTGGGCGCTCTATAGCCGGAATGTCTCCACCTTTTGGGATTTTCAGGCCGGGATACGGCATGACATACGCCCTGAGTCCACAACCTATCTCGTATTAGGGACAGAAGGACTTGCGCCATATTTCCTTGATATCGAGGCGCATTTATTTGTCAGTGACGAAGGCGATGTCAGCGCCAGGATGCGTGGCGAAACGGATTTTCTGATTACACAGCGCCTCATTTTACAGCCTTATGCCGAAATCAATCTGTCCGCCCAGGACGTACCTGAACTAGGCATTGGCGCAGGTTTAACGGAAGGGGAAATAGGTCTGCAAACACGGTACGAGATCACGCGTAAATTCGCACCCTACCTGGATCTTCGTTACGAGCGGAAATTTGGCGAGACTTCTTCCAACGCCAAAGACGAAGGCGAGGATAACGATGCCTTTATCGCCGCGGTTGGCTTGCGGTTCATGTTTTAGGAGCGGCTTATGGTTATTGAAATTATCCCGAACTGGCACCCGATTTTGGTGCATTTTACGATCGCTCTCTTAAGCGTTTCTGTCGTTTTGTTCCTAGCGGAGTCCTTTATCAGAAAATGGCCGCTGCATACTCAGCTTGTCACCGTTGCCCGCTGGAATTTATGGCTGGGTTCTTTGGCGGCCATAGCCACTGTCATCGCCGGGTTTGATGCTTTTAATTCTGTACCGCATGGCAGTGAACACCAGCATCTAGCCATGCTGGATCATCGTAATTGGGGTTTAGGCACAGCTGTTTTGTTTATTTTTTTGGCGGCATGGTCCTTAACCGCTTCCCTGCGCGGGAAAGCAGATTTCAGAAAATCAAAAAATCTGGTTTTTGTCTCTCTTATGGTCGTTGCCGGGCTGATGCTTTCAGTCACTGGCTATAAGGGCGCGGAACTTGTGTACCGTCAGGGCCTTGGCGTCATTCCAATGAGCGTTGGCATGGAAGCGGGACACAATCACAGCCATAGCGGCACCAGTCCTAGTCATGAAATGGAACGGGGTGCCGATATGGAAGGTGAACCAGGTCATTCCGAAAGTTCTGAAGGCCCGCATGGGCATGACGATCAGAATGACCACCATCATTAACTTAACCAAAGGAGAAAGCGATGAAGAAACTTATCTTAACCCTGCTTCTGGTATTTTTTACTCTGCCAGCTTTTGCAGCCGGGCACACACATAACCACGCTGACAGCTGGTTAAAGCCGGTTGAGTCCCAGTTTGTCTGCAGGGTCAGTAATAAAGCGTTCGACAAGCCGCAAACAGCCATCAAGGTAGAAGGAAAAACCTATTACGGCTGCTGCCCCATGTGTAAAGACATGCTGGAAAAAGACGCCGCAAAAAGAAGTGCAACCGATCCTGTCAGCGACAAGCCTGTTGATAAGGCCAGTGCAGTTATCGGCGCTGATCCCCATGGAAATGTCTATTACTTCGAAAATCAGGAAAACTTCCATAAGTTCGCCAGCGGCCCAATGCCAAAGATGCACGAGCATATGGACGGAATGGATATGGACCATATGAAAGACATGCACAAAGAAATGGAGCATGGACACTTAGAGCCTGACCGAAAATTAAATTGAGTGATTTCAGCGGGATATGATTCTCTTTGTTTGCGACAACAAGGGAGAATGACATGTCCTGGACTGAAACCACCCGCGCTGATTATGACAGGCGTGGCCTGCGCTACGCAAGTGATTGCACGGATGAGGAGTGGGCTCTGGTTGAGCCGTTCATGCCGCCGCCGGACAGGGTTGGCCGTCCGCGGGAACAGAGCCTGCGGGAAGTCTGGAACGCCATCCAGTACATGGCTGCAACGGGCTGTCAGTGGCGCCTTCTGCCCGTGGATTTTCCGCCGTTTACGACGGTGCAGTACTATTTTTACCAGTTGCGGGACAGCGGAATACTGGATGTCATCAATGAAGCGCTGGTCATGGGTTCGCGTGTCCTTTCCGGGCGGGCCGCCAGTCCGACAGCCGGGATCATTGACAGCCAGAGCGTCAAAAGCACAGAAAGTGGCGGCCCGGCAGGGTACGATGCTGGCAAGAAGGTCAAAGGCCGCAAGCGCCACATCATGACCGACACCGAAGGCAACATGCTGACAGGACTTGTCCATACAGGAGACATCCAGGACCGGGACGGCGCTCCGGCAGTCATCGCCGACGCACAGGAAAGCTTCCCGACAGTCGAATGCGCGTTTGCCGACAGAGGCTACGCCGGGGAAAAACTGCAGACTGCGCTGCAGGGACAGAACGGCCCCAGCCTTGAGGTCGTCAGGCGGCCCGACAACGCCAAAGGCTTCGTCGTCATAGCCCGCCGCTGGGTCGTCGAGCGCACCTTCGCCTGGCCGGGACGATGCCGCCGCCTCGCAAAAGACTGGGAAAACTCCATCGCTTCCTCAGAGGCCTGGCTCCTCATCGCATCCATCCGGCGACAGACACGCCTCATCGCAAGGCTGAAAAACTCATAATGGGGAGTTTTGAGTCAGACTCTCAGACCGTTTCCAGAGCCAAAATTCCTAAGCCTGATCCAGTCCTGGCAAGTAATCCCAGATCTACGAAGAAGGCTTACCTGATCCATCTGCTCCAGCAGCCGGAGGGAAAGGCTGTGCAGGACCTGGTCGAGGCCTTGGGCTGGCAGCCCCATACGGTTCGGGCGGCCCTGACCCGGTTGCGCCAGAGTGGCCACAGCATCGAGCGGTCCATCAGCAAGGACAACCAGGTTCTTTATCATCTGAACGCCGTTGCGGCCTGACGCTATGGCTGTACAAAGAAAGCTGGAACTGGAGGCGCAGCTGGCTGCCCTCCAGGATCTCGATAGCAATGCCCTGAAAGACCACTGGCGACAGATTTATGGGGCTGAACCTCCGAAACGCATGAGTCAGGAGCGGCTCCGGCGGGCGGTGGCCTACAAGCTGCAGGAGAAGGTTTATGGAGGCTTAAATCCGGCCATCCGGCGCCAGCTGCGCCAGATGGCACAGGACCTCCGGCAGGGCAAAAAAGTCTCAGCGCCGGTGTCCATCAAGCCGGGAACGCGTCTGGTGCGCTCGTGGCAGGGAAAAGCCCATACGGTGATCGTTCAGGAAGACTGCTTCCACTATGATGGGCAAACATACCGCTCCCTGTCAGCTATCGCCAAAGCCATTACTGGTACGCAGTGGAATGGCCGTCTGTTTTTTGGCCTGAAGACCAAAGCAGGTTCTCCATGAGCAAATACACTCGCCGCTGCGCCATCTACACCCGTAAATCCAGTGAGGAAGGTCTGGAACAGGATTTCAACTCGCTTCAGGCGCAGAGGGAGGCTTGCGAAGCCTACATCAAAAGCCAGCAGCATGAGGGCTGGCAGCTGGTGAAGACCGCCTATGACGACGGCGGTATCTCCGGTGGAACGATGGAACGTCCAGCCTTACAGAGACTCCTGAGTGACATCCAGTCTGGTAAGATCGATATCATAGTTGTTTACAAGGTGGATCGGCTTACCCGCAGTCTGGCTGATTTTGCCCGGCTGGTGGAGATCTTCGACAAACATGGCGTGTCGTTTGTGGCTGTGACACAGCAATTCAACACCACATCCAGTATGGGCCGACTGACACTGAACGTGCTTCTGTCATTCGCTCAGTTTGAACGGGAAGTGACTGGTGAACGTATCCGCGACAAAATAGCCGCCTCTAAAAAGAAAGGGCTCTGGATGGGTGGCTTTGTGCCATTTGGTTATGAAGCCAGAGAGCGAACCCTAACCGTCAACGAAACCGAAGCCGAAATTGTTCGAGAGATCTATCGTCTCTACCAGCAGCACGGCAATGTGCGCATAGTCAAAGCCGAGGTGGACCAGCGCGGCTACGCCACAAAAACTCGCCCTGGATCTGGTGATCGTTTGCGCGGGAGCAGGCCATTCTCACGAGGTCACCTCTACCGCATCCTCAGCAATCCCATCTATGCTGGCAAAATCGCTCACAAGGGAGAAATCCATCCCGGCCAGCATCCAGCGATCATCGACGAACCGGTCTGGCATGAAATCCAGACGCAGCTGAAAGCCAATGCCGCCAAGCCTCGCGGCAGGAAGAGTACCCAAAACATCAGCTTGCTGGGCGGGCTGCTATTCGATGACACTGGCGAACGCCTTACGCCCAGCCATGCCAACAAGAAGGGGAAGCGCTACCGGTATTACGTCTCAAACAATCTCATCAAAAAAGCTGGATCAGACGAAAAACACGGCTGGCGCATCGCTGCTCAGGAACTTGAAAAAGCTGTTCTGAACCTACTGATCTCCAGTCTGAAACAGCCACTCCAGCTCATGGATAAAATTGGTGCGGAGCTGACCGCCACTCAGACAGAAACCGTCTTATCCAAAAGCAAAAATCTGGCGCAGGAACTTGCCGGGTCAGTTCCAGACTGTCAGGCCGAAATCCTTAAACAGCTTCTCCACCGGATCGTCCTTACCGAAGAGACGCTTACTATTGAATTCAAAGTCTCCGCGCTGCTTGAGTATCTCAGCATTAAACAAATCACCGCTGTAAGTCCGGTTTCCATCAACGCGTCACTCCAGATCAGGAAACGCGGCATCGAAACAAAACTGGTCATCCCTGGTGGATCATCTGATGCTTCACGCACACCCGATGCCACTCTGATCAAAGCCATCGCCCGAGCCCATGCCTGGTGGGAGGAGATGGTCTCCGGAACACCAAGCCCCATCGAATCCATCGCAAGACGGGAGAATATCTCTCCGCGTTATGTCAGCCGCTTGATCCAGCTGGCGTTTCTTTCACCTGCTATCACCACAGCCATCCTCAACGGCCACCAGCCAGTCGATCTGACACTGGAGAAACTGTCACGGACAGAGATCCCGCCATTCTGGAAACAGCAGAAAGAAATGCTGATCCCCGCAGCCTGACCAAATCTGAAACCGCACCGCCACCCAGCCCAACAGAGAAAGCTGCTGAAAAAGCCTGAAACAGAGGCAGAGAAAGACTCTCTCCCGTGCGCTACAGCGCCACAAACCCCGCACACCGCGGGGGCAATTACAGGATAAAGAGCATATGTGTAGGAATATATGACTTAATGGCGGAGGGGATGGGATTCGAACCCACGATAGGGCTTTTGACCCTATAACGGTTTAGCAAACCGCCGCCTTCAGCCACTCGGCCACCCCTCCGCAGTCCTGTCTTCAGGCCGTTCCGATCTGATGGCCCGGCAGAAGGCAGACCGGATTTCATAGGCAGTGTGGCCGGTCTTGTCAATCCTGCCCTCCCGGATCAGGAGGCGATCACCCCGGCGACAGGGGCTGTTTTTTGTGCTACAGACAGCTATCGTCCTTTTAACCGCGGGAGGCCCTGCCCATGCTGCTCCGTCTTGTCCTGTCCGCCCTTGTCCTGATGGCTGTTCCTGTCACGGCCCCGCAGGCCCAGACTGCACCACCGACCGCGCTGCAACCTGCCGTGCGGCTGCAGCCCTTCCAGGAGCAGGCGCTGCAGGAGATACTGGCCTCGGTCCCTCCGGACATGCAGGAGGACATGCGGGTCCAGATGGGGCCTATGCTGGCGGAAATGGACCAGGCTGGCGTCCAGGCCATGATGCAGGGCTTCCGCGAAGGCATGGCCGGCAGTGAGGCCGGTGGCGGGGCCGGCACCCCTGCTGCGACCCAGGTCCAGATGCCCGCCAGTCCTGCCTCGGCCCGCCAGGTGTCTGCTGCCATGGTCCAGCTGGAGCCGGTGCTGAGGAAACTGTGGAACGCCAATGTGCAGTTTGACCGGGTGGTAGAGGCCCGGGAGAGGACCGTGAAGTCAAAAATGGCCGGCCAGCCGCTGGAAGCCTATGGGCCAGCCGCCCGGGGAAAGATCGCGTTTCGCATCGGGAATGCCGAAAAGGCCGGGTCCTATGGCACTGTCCGGCAGTCTGTGGTCTCCCTGATTCCGGCCCGGGACCAGTACCGGTTCAACGCGTCCGCCGCGGTCACGACCTTTGACAGGGCCGCCGTGGAAAAGGCCATTGACGATGCGTACGTCCGCTATCACACGCTTGTGGCCCAGGCGAACTCCATGATGGCAGGATTCGCAAAGCAGCAGGGCGTCACTGCCGCACAGCGCCAGGCCTCCATCGACCAGCTGTTCCAGCAGTACCAGCGCCAGGCTGATGAGATCAGCAACGGACTGGCCGCGACACTGACCCGCCTGCGGCCGTCCATTCCGCGGGAAATGCAGAAGTTGTTGCAGGGGTAAGGCCTGTCATCCCGACCGGAGCGAAGCGCGGGGGAGGGATCTCTATCCTCAAGGGGATCCTTCGACTTCGTGTCACTGCGCGACACTTCGCTCAGGATGACATGTCGGTGGTCTGTTCGGGCTTTTAATCAAACAGACTGGAAACCGACCGCTCCTCGCTGATGCGGTGGATCGCCTCGGCCATCAGGTCGGCCACGCCCAGGTGGCGGATCTTTCCGCAGGTCCGGGTTGCGTCGGTGGGTGGAATGCTGTCGGTGACCACCAGTTCGGCCATCTGTGATTTTGCCACCCGCTCCGCCGCGCTGCCCGACAGGACCCCGTGGGTGACATAGGCGCGGACCGAGCTGGCCCCCGCCGCCATCAGGGCGTCCGCCGCGTTGCACAGGGTGCCGGCGCTGTCCACGATGTCGTCCACCAGGATGCAGTGGTGATCACGCACATCGCCGATGATGTTCATGACCTCGGAAATGCCCGCACGCTCCCGCCGCTTGTCGATAATGGCCAGATCCGCGTCGATGCGCCGGGCCAGCTGGCGCGCCCGCACCACGCCCCCCACATCGGGGGAGACGACCATGACCCCGGCGGTGGATTTCAGGGTCTGGCGGATGTCTTTCTCGAACACCGGGCTGGCGATCAGGTTGTCCACAGGAATGTCGAAGAACCCCTGGATCTGGCCGGCGTGCAGGTCCAGCGTCAGGACCCGGTCGGCGCCCGCCACGGTCAGCATATTGGCCACCAGCTTGGCGGAGATGGGTGTGCGCGGGGCGCTCTTGCGGTCCTGGCGGGCATAGCCGTAATAGGGGATGACCGCGGTGACCCGCCGGGCCGAACTGCGTCGCAGGGCGTCCAGCGTGACCAGCAGTTCCATCAGGTGGTCGTTGGCGGGATAGCAGGTGGACTGGATAACGAAAACATCCTCGCCCCGGACGTTTTCCAGGATCTCCACGAACACTTCCATGTCGGCAAAGCGCCGGATGCTGGCATCGGTCAGGGGGATATCCAGATGCCGGGCGATAGCCTCGGCCATGGGACGGTTGCTGTTTCCCGCCAGGATTCTCATGGTGCGACTCCGTTGCCGGCAATGATCCTGACAGGCAGCGTATAACAGGCCGGGGCAGGGGTGGCAATCATGTTAACGTGCGAATGTGCAAGCATTCCTTGTCATCTGTTATCATTCCGGGCGCTCTTGCCCCGCTTTGTCACACCCTGTCCCGGAATGTCTCACTGATGTCTCACATGTCACACTTTTTTCGAAAGTGTGACATCGGGGGAGTTTTTTACCTTTCCCTCACAGGGGGAGAGGTTTTTGCTGTCATGCATACCCGTAACCATCCCCGGGGTGCCCGGTGTGTTGTTGTCCTTTTCACCGCATCCACGAGCCGCTGCCCCGAAAGCAACCAGCCCCCTGTAAAGGAATGTGGTCATATTATCAGGGGTTATCTGCCTGTATCTCCTGGAGGGGAAGAGGCTGTACGCCCTTCTTCCGACAGGGTGTGGCGCCGGAGAGCATTGTCCCAGGTACAGGCAATGAACCACTCCAGTGTCCCCAGGTTTCCAGGGTTCATGCCAGCGCCCTTGCGCCTGTAGTCCGATACCGCTGTCCGGATTTCCCGCGAAGTCTCCGTCAGAAGGGCCATGCTGAAACTCCACAGCAACCCGGGCATGTAACGGGATATGCAGGGGTTCTTCTTTTTACGCCTTGTCATGGCGGTGTCTCCCGGATCCGGTGAAAACCGCCAGGACCACAGTGGCCCTGGCGGCCGGGAGTTCAAACCGTCCAAGAACGGCGCATTGTCCTTTAGGGTTTCCCCCTGGACATACGACAATACCTCCCGGCCCTACGGAAGACCGAGGCGAGGTAACGGGATGCAGCCGAGGCTGCACAACCGTCTTGGCGGGGTTTGACGTCCCGGAGGCGGAAGATTCCGCCTTCCCGGCCAGATATGGATGATGTGTAGGGCCTGGTCAAGTTTGTGAACTTTCTCTATTGCCTCTCCTCTTGAGGG
The DNA here is from genome assembly GCA_030775045.1 of Pseudomonadota bacterium. Taxonomy (NCBI): domain Bacteria; kingdom Pseudomonadati; phylum Pseudomonadota; species Pseudomonadota bacterium. Next base: position 17,206 of record JALYJY010000015.1, read on the forward strand.
AGTTTTGCATAACCCTGCCTCACCATGGGGATGACTGTAGTTCCGAAAATCCTCATCCTTCGCCATGGTTCGACAGGCTCACCATGAGGCTCAGGATGAGGGGTGGATTATACAAAGCTCCCTCAGGGGGAGAGGTAAGAATCCCTCACCCCTGTTCCGTCATCTGCGTCCACTCTTCCTCGGTCAGGACGGTCACGCCCAGGTCGCGGGCCTTTGTGGCCTTGCTGCCGGAATCCGCGCCGGCGATGACGTAGTCTGTCTTTGCGGATACGGATCCGGCCACCTTTGCGCCCAGGAATTCAGCGCGGGCCTTGGCCTCGGCGCGGCTCATGGACTCCAGTGTGCCTGTGAAGACCACAGTCTTGCCGGTCAGCGGGGACTGGCGCACGGCCGGCGCTTCAAAAGGCAGGACCGTGACCTGTTCCAGAAGATGGTCCAGCACCGCCCGGTTATGGGGCTCGGCGAAAAAGGCCAGCAGGTCAGTGGCCACAGCCGGGCCAATCTGTTCAATGGACGTGAGGTCGCGGAAGGCTTCTGACTCCGGATCCTGTGCGGCGGCCATGGCAGCCATCAGGGCGTCGATGGTCTGATAGCTGCGAGCCAGCAGGCGGGCGGTCACCTGTCCTGTCTGGCGGATGCCAAGGGCGTAGATGAAACGGTCCAGCGGAATGGTGCGCCGGTTCTCGATGGACCGGAACAGGTTCTCGACAGATTTTTTACCCCAGCCCGGAACGTTTTCCAGTTTGTCCAGGCGCTGGTCCTCGCGCGCCTTCAGCGTAAAGATATTCGCCGGCTCACGGATCCGTCCCTGGTCGTACAGAAGCTGGAGGCGCTCTCCGCCCAGGCCCTCGATGTCAAAGGCGTTGCGGCTGACGAAGTGGATCAGGCGCTCTACCGCCTGGGCCGGGCAGATCAGCCCGCCGGTGCAGCGGCGCGCCACCTCGCCTTCCTCCCGCACCGCATGGCTTCCGCATTCCGGACAGACCTGCGGGAACACAAAGGGCAGGGAGCCGGGGGGTCTTTCCTCCGGGACAATACCCAGGATCTGCGGGATCACATCTCCCGCCCGCTGGACGATGACAATGTCGCCGGGACGCACGTCCTTGCGGGCCAGCTCATCCTCGTTGTGCAGGGTGGCGCGGGAAACCACGACGCCGCCGACAGTGACGGGTTCCAGCTCCGCCACCGGGGTGAGGGTCCCTGTGCGCCCCACCTGGACGGTGATGGTTTTCAGGCGGGTGCGGGCTTGCTGGGCCGGGAACTTGTGTGCCACCGCCCAGCGGGGAGAGCGGCTGACAAATCCCAGCCGGTCCTGCCAGTCCAGGCGGTCCACCTTGTACACCACGCCGTCGATGTCCATGGGCAGGGAGGGGCGCAGGGCCTGGATCTCCTGGTAAAATGCGAACAGATCTTCTTCGGTCTGGCACAGCCGGGCGGGCTCGTTGAGCATGAAGCCCTGGTCCTGCAGCCATGTGCGGAATTCACTCTGGGCCTTCCAGGTCCGGGTCGACGTCTCGCCCCAGGTGTAGGCCAGAAACCGCAGGGGACGCCGCGCGGTGATGGAGGAATCCAGCTGGCGCAGCGAACCGGCGGCGCCGTTGCGGGGATTGGCGAACAGGGGCTCGCCGGCCTTTTCCCGCTCCTGGTTCAGGAGGGCAAAATCCGCCCGGGTCATGCACACCTCGCCCCGGATGTCGATGATGTCCGGCGCCGGCCCGGCCAGCCGGTGGGGAAGGCCGGCGATGGTCATGACATTGGCGGTGACGTCTTCCCCTTCCTGGCCGTCGCCCCGGGTGGCCGCGCGGACCAGAACCCCGTGCTCGTACCGCAGGCTGCAGGACAGGCCGTCGACCTTGGGCTCGGCCATGAAGGCGATGGCCTGGTCCGGTCCCAGGTTCAGGAACCGGCGGATCCGCTGGACGAAATCGTGGATATCCTCATCGGAAAAGGCGTTGCCCAGCGACAGCATGGGAACGGCGTGGCGGACCTTTGCAAATCCTGCGACCGGCGCAGCGCCCACTTTCAGGGACGGGCTGTCCGGGCGGCGCAGGTGCGGAAAGCGGGCCTCGATGGCCTCGTTGCGCTGGCGCAGGGCATCGTACTCCGCGTCGGAAATCTCCGGCTGGTCCTTCTGGTGGTACAGCCGGTCGTGGCGGGCAATTGCGCGCGCCAGGCGTTCCAGCTCGGCCGCCGCTTCCAGCGGAGTGAGGCTTTCAACCGGGATCATGTTTCACAGCCTTTTTGGGCAGGCTGAACATGACGGTGGTTCCCTGGCCTGGCGTGGAGCTGATATGGAATGTGCCGCCGTGAAGCTCGGCCAGCGATTTGGCCAGGGGAAGTCCCAGCCCCGTGCCCTGCAGTCCGCCCCTTTTGGCTCCGGCTGCCTGGCCGAACGGCTCCATGGCGATGACCAGTTCTTCCGCGGTCATGCCGATGCCGGTATCGCGGACTTTTATCTCCACAGTCCCTGCCTGTTCCGACAGGCTGACGGTGATGGTTCCGCTGTCCGGGGTGAATTTCACGGCATTGGACAGCAGGTTCATCAGGATCTGGCGCACGCGCAGCTCGTCCGCAATGATGACGCAGTCCCTGTCGTTGTCGAAAACCAGCGACAGTTTTTTCTGCGCAGCCATCTGGCGAATCATGGACAGGCAGGCCTGGATGGCGTCCCTGACCGACATGGGCGCCGGGGACAGCTCCATTTTCGCGGCCTCGATCTTCGAATAGTCCAGGATGTCATTGATCAGGCGCAGCAGGTATTCGCCGCTGTCGTGGATGTATCCCGAATATTCCTTCAGGGTCGGGGCGTCCAGCGTGCCGTTCGTGCTGTCGCGGATCACCTCGGAAAATCCCAGGATGGAATTCAGCGGGGTGCGCAGCTCGTGGCTGATGTTGGCCAGAAAGCGTGATTTTGCCCTGCTGGCCTCGGTGGCCGCGTCCCGGGCCACGGTCAGCTCGCCCACCAGAAGGTCATTGTGCACCTGCAGGCGGATGAACTGGTCCAGCCAGATGTTGTACTGGCGGATGTACGAGACGATCAGCATCAGGTACAGCAGGACGCCCACACCGATGGCCGCAAAATACCAGTCAAGCCGCGCAAAGACGCTGAGGGAAAAGGGCACCAGCATGGGCAGCAGGTAGGCCATGACCGCCGGCGGCCAGGCCGACGAGGTAAAGACAGCCCCTGCCGATACGCCGAAAATCACCAGGACGATATAGACCTCGGCCCGTGCGTCGTCTGCCAGGCCAAGGCCCATGCCCAGGATGCCCCAGGCGGTTCCCATGATGCCCATGACGATAATGGAAAAGGTTACCCTGCGCCGGATCAGGGGCAGGTTGTCGCTGCTGGCCATTCTGCGCAGCTGGAGCCACGAGAAAATCCGCAAGGTGCCCGCAAGATAGACAAAAACAACCCACCCCAGGATCAGGCCATGGGGCAGGAAATTCCACAGGACCACGGCGGACAGGGCCGGCAGGACCAGCAAGGCCACCATGGACATGGGCGAATTCAGGAAAATCCGGATCCGCGCCAGCTCGATCTTTTCCTGCTGGGAAAGGGCCGGGAACATGTCCATAGGCCTGTCCTTCTGGCTGGAATGGGGCAGTGAGGAAACCTGGACCATCCTATGAGGCCAGAACACGGTGTGCAAGGCGTCCTGTGGAAAAACAGCGCCGGCCAGGCTATGACGACAGAAGTCCTGTTTTCGGAGTGTCCCATGACCCGCCTTGTTGCCTCGCCTGCCTGGATCTCCCTGCAGAACCATCAGAAGGCTATGGACGGCTTTCATATGCGGGAGGCTTTCGGGACAGATCCGGGCCGCTTTTCCCGCTTTTCCACAG